>CAJMOL010000245.1 GCA_905215095.1 uncultured bacterium
CTGCGGCTTGGTCCGGGACAGCCCGAGAGGCATAAGGTTGCCTGCTCGGGCAGTCCTGCTCGCACGGAGAGCACATTAAGTGCTCTCCGGCTCGTGCGGAACTCGCGATCAACCTTATGCCTCTCGGACTGTCCCGGCCCTCTCGGGTCCTGAGCGCGACACACCGGACTGGGTTATCTGAATAAATATGGTGAAGGCCCCTTTCGGGGCCTTCTTTTTTAGAGGAATTCGCCTACTCGGTGGACTTCGGGTTCTAGGTCTACGTTGAATTGGTCTTTGACGGTTGCCTGGATGTGGCGGATGAGTTCGTCGACGTCGGCTGCGGTGGCGTGGCCGGCGTTGACGATGAAGCCGCAGTGTTTTTCGCTCACCTGCGCGCCGCCGACAGCATGGCCGCGCAGACCGGCATCCATGATGAGCTTGCCGGCAAAGTAACCCTCGGGGCGCTTGAAGGTGGAGCCGGCACTCGGCATGTCGAGCGGCTGCTTGTCCTCGCGGCGCTGGCGGTAGTCGTCCATGTCGGCCTTGATCATCGCGGCGTTGCCCGGGGCGAGGTTGAAGGTTGCCGAGAGCACGATAAAGCCGTCGTCGGCGATGCGGCTCTTGCGATAGCCCAGGTTGAGCTCGTCGACATCGAACTCGATGATGTTGCCGCTGCCGCGGGTGCCGTCGTCGAGCACGCGGGCGGGCTTATAGACGCGCACAGACTCCAAAACATCGGCCATACAGGCGCCGTAGGCACCGGCGTTCATGTAGCAGGCGCCGCCGACCGATCCGGGGATGCCCGAGATGGGCTCCATGCCGGTAAGGCCGGCCTCGGCTGCCGCCGCGGCGACATCGGAAAGCAAGGCACCGGCTGCCGCCGTGACATGCGTGCCGTCGACCGTAATGTCGGAGAGGCCCTTGCCCAGCGCTACGACGACGCCGCGGATGCCCTTGTCACCGACGAGTAAGTCGGAGCCGTTGCCCACGATGGTGAGTGGCAGATCGCAGCGATAGCAGGTATCGAGCGTGGCGACGAGGCCCTGCTCGGTGTCGGGCGTGACAAAGACATCGGCCGGGCCGCCGATCTTAAACGTGGTGTGCTCGCGCATGGGCTCGCTCATGAGCACGTTGTCCTCGCCGGCAACACCGGCGAGCGCGCAGAGCAGGTCCTCGTTAAAAAAGTCGTTCTCGTGCATACGAATATCCGCCTTATGGTGGTCGTTTTCATTAATCGAATGCAATATACCCCACCCGGATGGATTTGGTGCAAAGTAACCTGACCCCAATGCATCACATGGCGCAAAGGGGTTAGGTTGCTTTGCGCCAATCGCGGCGATAAAACAGCCGTCTACCGGATTGGTAAAGTGTTTATCACCGAGGTAGATGGGCAGTCGCTATACTTTCAAGAGATTGCGCGTAAACCTGGAAGGAGCAAGATGGCCAACAAAGTCACCCTCAAGCAGATCGCCCAGGAGGTGGGGCTTTCCCCTTCGTCGGTCTCGCTTGTCCTTAACAACCGGCCTTGTCGCATCTCGGAAGAAAAACGCAAGCTCATCAAGGAGGTTGCGGCGCGCAACCACTATGTTCCTAACCAGATCGCGCGCAGCCTGGTCATGCGCGAGTCGCGCACGCTGGGCCTTATCGTCCCTAACATCGAGAGCCGCTTTTTTGCCTCGCTCGCCGGTAGCCTGGAAAAGCGCTGCCGCGAGGACGGCTACGCGCTCTTTATTACCAGCTCGGGCGGAAGCGCCGATGACGATTTGGAACTGCTGCGCCAGCTGGTGACGCGCGGCGTCGACGGCGTCTTTCTGGTAGTGGGTGACGAGTTCTCCGACGATCGCGCCCTGCGCGAGGAAGTGAGCCATCTGCCTATCCCTGCCGTGATGGTCGACCGTGCCATTGAGGGACTCGAGTGCGACAAGGTGATGTTCGACCACGAGATGGGCGGCTACATGGCCACCCGCTATCTGATCGAGCAGGGCCACCGCCGTATTGCTTGCCTGGTTAACGCACGCCGCTCCAATACGGGTCGCAAACGACTTGCCGGCTATGAGCGCGCACTGCGCGAGGTTGGCCTGCCTATCGACGCGCGTTTGGAGTTTGAGAGCGAGTACTACATTCCGAGCGCCTACGAGGCCTCGGAGGCGGTGCTCGCAACCGACGCCACCGCCGTGTTCGCAAGCTCGGATAACATTGCCCTCGGTCTGCTCAAGCGCTTGCACGAGATGGGGAAGAGCATCCCGGGCGATATCTCGGTCGTAAGCTATGACAACTCGGCGGCCGACGTTCTCTTTGAGCCGGCGCTGACCGCGATTGAGCAGGATCCTGGTGTCCTTGCGGAGCATGCTTTTGGCTGCATGTCCAAGCGTCTTGCCGGTAGGGGCGGTAGGCGTGCCGAAGAGGTCGTTCTGGAGCCGGCGCTTATCGTGAAGGGCAGCGTGCTCGAGCTTACTAAACACAACTAAACACGTTTATCAATTTGCAGAGACTGAATGTGGAACACCTGTGACAGGCAATGCCGCAGGTGAATGTCTGCTTTTGCCTTTCCAGATGGCAAATCAGGATGCTAAAACGTTTTTTCAACATGATAAAACGTTTTAGCAAATATACTAGTCCCAACGAATGGTTGCCGTATTGGAAGGCGACCGCACAGCGAAGGGACATAAACAATGGCTAAAACACTGGGGACGCCGTGGCAAAAGCTGGGCCACGAGGTACCGGCTTCCGAGCTCGAGGGCGTCGACCTGTATTGGCGCGCATCGAACTATCTGTCCGTCGGTCAGATCTACCTTCGCTCTAACCCGCTCATGCGCCCTGACTTTGTCGACGAGAAAACCGGTGAGGTGCGCGACTTTGGTCGCCCGGACGTTAAGCACCGCCTGGTCGGTCACTGGGGCACCACGCCCGGCATCAACTTCCTGTTCGGCCACGTCAACCGCCTTATTGCCGACCACAACCAGAACGCCATTTTCTTGATGGGCCCGGGCCATGGTGGCCCCGCCGGCACCGCCCAGTCGCTGCTCGATGGCACCTACCGTGAGATTCGCCCC
>CAJMOL010000246.1 GCA_905215095.1 uncultured bacterium
GGTTCTGCTCCTTGAGGAACTCGCCCACGCCGGTCACGGTGCCACCGGTGCCAACGCCGGCGACGAAGATGTCGACCTTGCCATCGGTGTCATCCCAGATCTCGGGGCCGGTCGTGGCCTTGTGAATGGCGGGGTTGGCGGGGTTCACAAACTGGCCGGCGATGATGCTGTTGGGCGTCTCCTTCTGCAGTTCCTCGGCCTTGGCGATGGCGCCCTTCATGCCCTTGGAGCCGTCGGTGAGCACGAGCTGTGCGCCGTATGCCTGCATAAGCTTGCGGCGCTCGACGGACATGGTCTCGGGCATGGTGATGATCACCTTGTAGCCGCGAGCCGCCGCCACCGAGGCGATGCCGACGCCGGTGTTGCCGCTCGTGGGCTCGATGATGGTGTAGTCGCCGCCGCGCACGAGCTTGCCTGCCTTCTCGGCCTCGTCAATCATGTTCTTGGCGACGCGGTCTTTAACGGATCCGGCGGGGTTGAAGTATTCCAGCTTGACGAGCACGCGGGCCTTGAGGTCCTCATCGGCCTCAAAGTGAGTGAGCTCCAGAAGCGGAGTGTGGCCGATAAGCTGATCGATGGACGTGTAAACATTGCTCATGGTGAACCTCCAAAGTGTTCAAATGACTGGATACCGTGTGGTTTTACGGTGTGTATAGCAGCGAAACCCACAAACCTTATAGGTTGTTCGTTTTGCTGTTGGGAAGCATACTAGACACTAAAGCCTAGTAATGCAATAGGAAATAGGAGTTTATTGCAAGTTGATTAACCATCTTGACCGGAACGGGTATTTTCAAACCCATTTTTTCGGCTAGAATTTCAACGGACTAAAAGACCGAAAGGCAGCAATATATATGTTGGTTTCTACTAAGGGCAGGTACGCCCTGCGCGTTATGGTCGATCTGGCCGAGCACCAGGCGGCCGGTCGCATCCCGCTCAAAGAGATCGCGGCGCGACAGGGGATTTCCGAGAAATATCTCGAGAACATCTTGGCTACGCTCGTGCGCGCCAACATGCTTTCGGGCATGCGTGGCAAGGGCGGCGGCTACGTGCTCACGCGCCCGCCCGAGCAGTACACGGTGGGCGAGATCTTGCGCCTGACCGAGGGCAGTCTGGCGCCGGTCGCCTGCCTGGATGGCGACTGCAAGGGTTGCTCGCGTTCGGATGAGTGCCCCACGCTCGACGTGTGGAAGAACCTGGACAAGCTCATCAACGATTACCTCGACGGCGTGACGCTCGATCAACTTGTCGCTCCCAACCATGGCTACGACTATGTCATCTAACCCACGCCTGCCATGTGGGGACGGGGTGGAAATGGTAGATTTTCTTGCCCTCTGAGACTTGGCAAATAAGAAGGCCGCCCATTTTTGCGATGGGTGGCCTTCGTTTTGGGCTGTTGAGACGGGCGCGGCCGGAATGGCCGTTTTAGTCTTCGGCGATGCTGTCGAGGATGCTGCGCATGATGGACACTAGGATGCTGCCCATAAAGGCCGAGTCAAAGCCGGCGATGGAGATACCGACGCCCAACAGGTTGACTGACAGGTAGCTGGCGAGCTCCAGCATAAAGCTGTTGAGCACGAGCTGGAAAATGCCGAGCGTAATGATTGTGAGCGGCAGCGAGATGACCGTGAGGAACGGTTTGACGAACGAATCGACGATGTTGAGGAACAGTCCCACAAAGGCAAAGCAGACCCAGGCCTCGGCAAAGCCGAAGGGTTGGATACCGGGGACGAGGAACGTGGCGATCGCGATGGCGATCGAGGTGAAGAGCCAGTTAAGCATAAAGCGCATGGCGTGAATCCTTTCTTGCGCCGGGGTTGCTGGCGTCGCGTGAAGCGGCTTGCGGCGGCGACTTGGATGGTTGCGCGGGCGCGCCGCGGTGTTTGGGCGCCCATTGTCTCAAATATTCGTGGAGCTTACGTGCGCATTCGGTTTCTAAACGGCGTTCGTCCTGAAAAACGTGCCGCTGGCAGAGAGTCTTGTCGCTTTAGTTTGGTGGTGTGCTACACTGCTACGGGCAAATGGCCCATGCATAGTTTTATTGCATATTACGGGCGAACGATGCCCGATGTCAGTATCAACTTCGATGCCTTATGGCGGGTTTGGCGGTGATCGATGAACATCGAGAACATGTTTGACAAGCCTGATGTCAAGCAGCTGGTCCACGCATTTAGTCTTTTGGATGACGAGAAGGATATCCAGGCGTTTTTAACCGATATCTGCACGCCGCGCGAGATTTGTGATCTTTCGCAACGCCTGCAGGTCGCGCGTTATCTGGATGAGGGCGAGCCCTATGTTGAGGTTCAGGCCCGCACGGGCGCTTCGTCCACCACGGTGAGCCGTGTTTCCAAGGCACTCAACGGCGAGTACGGTGGCTATCGCAAGATCCTCATCAAGCTGGAGGATGGCGAGTAGGCCAGCGGCAAAAATAAATTGCGCAGAACCGTCCCTTCGGGGGCGGTTTTTTGATCCCTCGGGGACGGGGGAAACGGATCACCGGGTTAGACTGACCCCCTCGTTGATCCGTTTTCCTCCGTCCCCAAGGGATCAAATCTGTTGGCGTGGGGCAAATCTGTCCGCGTGGGCGGGTAGGATGGATGCATTGATTATTGCGAACGGTTTGAGTGGAGGACCATGCCTGTTCGAATCTATACCACCAATGCCGGCACGGATTTGAGCGATGCCGAGGCGGCGCTGCTGGCCGACCTGGTTGCCCGCCACGGGCGCGCCGTGTTGCTGGCGCCAACATTTGCCGAGCTCGACCTGTGCCGTCATGATGCGGCAGAAGCCGGGGTTTCACTGGGTATCGATTACAAGACGCCCACATCGTGGCTCCGCTCGCTGTGGGAGCTTATGGGCGATGGCCGCAGCTTCGTCGACAACATGCAGCGCCAGATGCTGTTCTCGGACATGATCGCCCGTCGCGACGATGCCGACCTGCAGCCGCTTTCGCGCAGTCAGGGTACGGTGCGCATGCTCGCGCGCATGGCCCGCGATGTGCTGTCGGGCGTAGCGGGAACGACGGCCGA
>CAJMOL010000247.1 GCA_905215095.1 uncultured bacterium
GGCAGGCTCAGGTTGGTCACGTCATCGACAATGCCGATGGTGAACTCGCGCTTGGGCTCGTCCTTCTTGAGCTCCTCGAAGACAGCGAACGCGGACGCGGGAGGCGTGTCCTTGCTGCCCAGGCCGTAACGGCCGCCGACGACCTTGATGCCCGTCTTGCCGGCCTCGTAGAGAGCGGAGACGACGTCCTGGTAGAGCGGCTCGCCGATGGAACCCGGCTCCTTGGTGCGGTCCATAACTGCAATCTTCTTGACGGTCTCGGGGAGAACGTCGACAAAGTGCTTGATGGAGAACGGACGGAACAGGCGGACCTTGACCAGGCCGACCTTCTCGCCGTGAGCGTTGAGGTAGTCGATGACTTCCTCGAGCACGTCGCAGAAGGAGCCCATGCACACGACGACACGATCGGCATCGGGAGCGCCGTAGTAGTTGAACAGGCCGTAATCGGTGCCGAGCTTCTCGTTGATCTTCTTCATGTAGCCCTCGACGACGGCGGGAAGCTCGTCGTAGACCTTGTTGCAGGCCTCGCGGTTCTGGAAGAAGATGTCACCGTTCTCGTGGCTGCCGCGGGTGTGCGGGTGCTCAGGGTTGAGCGCGTGGTCGCGGAAAGCCTGGACGGCGTCCATGTCGCACATCTCGGCAAGATCCTTGTAGTCCCACATGGCGACCTTCTGGATCTCGTGGCTGGTGCGGAAGCCGTCGAAGAAGTTAAGGAACGGGGTCTTACCCTCGATGGCGGCAAGGTGAGCCACCGGCGAGAGGTCCATGACCTCCTGGACGTTGCCCTCGGCGAGCATGGCGAAACCGGTCTGGCGACAGGCCATGACGTCGGAGTGATCACCGAAGATGTTCAGGGCGTGCGAAGCGACGCAACGCGCGGAGACGTGGAAAACGCCCGGGAGCTGCTCGCCTGCGATCTTGTACATGTTCGGGATCATCAGGAGCAGACCCTGAGAAGCCGTGTAGGTGGTGGTCAGAGCACCGGCGCCCAGCGAACCGTGAACGGTACCGGCTGCACCTGCCTCGGACTCCATCTCGACGACCTTGACCGGGGTGCCGAAGATGTTCTTGCGACCCTGGGCCGCCCACTGGTCGACATGGTCGGCCATCGGGCTGGACGGCGTAATGGGATAGATTCCCGCTACCTCGGTGTACGCATACGAAACATATGCGGCCGCCTCGTTGCCGTCCATAGACTTAAACTTACGCGCCATATACCCCTCTCCTCTCATATAGGTATACAGGCCCCGGCGATCGCCGGGATGTTGGCGTGATGGGATTTACGCTGTTGCTTCCAATCATCTGGCAGGCAGGCTCAGCAGCAGGTACGTGGCGTGGAGAGAAGACATGCCGAGGCGAGGGACAGCTGGTGCGCCCCACAGACCCGACCGCCCGTCTTGCACATGACCGAGCGCCGCAAAGGCCGCATGCCGGATGCTCCCGGGCACGCCCCGGCGATGGGAAGCGCCCGCAACGGAAATCCGCATGCGGGTTTATTGTACCCCGCCGTCAAGTGTAATTTCGGCAAATATAGGTGGCCGGTAAAGGTTTACCTCGGGTGACTATTGTGCGCCCGGCACCGACGGACACAGTCCCCTGGAACCCCACAGTAGTTGCGGTGAAATAGGGACTGTTTTTGCTGTTAACGGCCTTAATCAGTCCCTATTTCACCGCAACTCATTGGGGGGGGGATGAGCTAGAGGGCGCCGAGGAGGATGGCGTAGGTGGTGGATTCGCCGAGTTTGAGCTCATCGCCGGGGCTGAGCCGGGCGGAGCGGCCAGGCTCTACTTGAATACACACGCTCGTGGCCCCGTTTACCACCACGGTGCCGTTCGTGGACGACAGGTCCTCGACAAACCATGTGCCAGAATCGTCGCACCAGATATGGGCATGGCGGGCCGAGACGTCGTCGCCGACGTCGGTGATGTCGCCCTCCCCCGTTGCCAGCGCGCCGATCTCGACGCCTTCCTCACTCGGCTGAATCCAGCGCGGGGCGCTCACCACGTAGCCGTTTTGCACGCGCAGCAGTCCCAGCGGATGCGCCGGCGCGACCTCGCGCTCGCCCGCGACCGAAGATGTGCTCAGCGAGCGCGGCGTCGACGTGGCGCCGCCACAGGTCGCATGAGCGTAGTCGATGGCATAGGTCACCGACGAACGGACATCTGCCGAGCAACCCGCGGCGACAAACAGCACCAGGATGGCCTCGGCGCGCTCGGCGGGCATGAGTTCAGCCGCCTGCGACAGGCGCTCGAGCGCATTGCGATAGAGATTCGTGTCCTGGTGGCATTCCTCGAGTGCCCGCACCATGGGCTCGCCAGCGGGGCCGCACACCATATTGGTCACGGCCGCGGCGTCCATGGGGTTGCGACGGCGCAGGGCCAGCTGCGACATAATGCGCGCGGCCGAGGTGCCGTAATCGGCAAAATAACGTTCCTGCAGCGTGCCGACCGGCGCGCGCACGATAAAGCGCGAAACCCAGGAGCGATCGGCGGCACGGCTCTGCGGACTACGGCCGTCGGCGAGCGGGCGACTCGAGAGCACCAAGCCGCACAGTTCGATATGGCTCAGGTGCGCTGCGCGCTTAAAGATGTCAAACATTGCCCCGCACGGGGTGAGCTCAGCTTGAGAAGCCATGGCTTAGCCCTCCTTGGTCGCAGAGATGGTGTCGGATACTTCGGCCGGCCCGCCAAAGGCGCGGGCAGCCGCGGCTCCGCCGGCAAGCGGCGTCGCCATGGGAATTTTCGCACGTCGTGCTGACACGACGGGAAGCTCAAAGGCAAACCCCATCGCCAGCAAAAACCACGTGAGCGCATAGGTTGCAATTATAGCGGCCACCAGGCCACCCGCCACGGCATGCTGGGAAAACACGGCACATGCGAGTGCGGCCAGAGCCGGAACCTCGCAGGCGGAAAGGGCCAACACACCCTGCAGGAATCCCACACGACGGTCGCGCGCCAAGGCCCCGGCAGCGATGCCCACCATGCCCGGCAGCGCCAACGCCAGTGCCGCGA
>CAJMOL010000248.1 GCA_905215095.1 uncultured bacterium
CTTCCGCCTTGCATGGGCCGTTCCATCCCGCCCCTGCAGCAACTGCCTCACGGGCTCATTGAAAACCGCATAGCACCCCAACGTCAGCACATCACCCACGGCAAGCACATCACTCACGACAACCAACACATCAACAAACAGCACGAACATCAACCGATTGGAGAAGCTATGACAAACCACCACGCTGAAGACGGCGATAAGAAAAGCATTCTGGATGCCCGCATTGCATATGCAAACGAATATGACGCCGCCTTTGCCGCCGCGACCATCAAGAACTACGCGTCGCTACCGCTCGCGACGATCTTGGCCGATCACCCTCAACTGCTGAAGCGCTGCACAAAGATCATGGGCGACCCCGACATTCGCAAGCTGACAGACCCCTATGCCCCAAAACGCGACAACGATTCGCACGTTCTTACCGTAGGCTGCCTAGTCCATATGCTTACGGCGCTCGACACGAAACTCAAGCTCGAATGGGAACCCGACGAGCGTCATGAACTCGAAAGCAAGCGGAACACCCTGCGCACCGCACTGTTCCTTCCGTTGGACGGCCTCAAGCGCTGCAACGTCGAGCTCAATACACAGGCGCGGCAAAAGCCCGGGACCACGGGGCAGAAAACTCCAAGACCCCATGCGGCCATCGTCGACCGCAACCGATATAACCGCATGACCGCGCACTTTTCCGCCGAGGGAGCAGCCATAAGGACGCTGATCGACCTGCTGTGCCTCCTGAGCATCAACGAGCTATTTGAGGGCTATCTCGCCCTTGTTCCCGCGACGGCACCCAAGTCGGTAGCAAAGATCATCGAGACCTGCAGACGCCAGTTTGAGCGCCATCGCAATGGCAGCGAGATGAACGCCAGCATCGCGCAGTACTACGCGGCTCATTACAAAAATGACGGATGTGCCCCTGTCGAGCATCAGCTGCGGCTCGCCTACACCACGCCCGCCGCAACGCTCCATCGCTTTGGAGCCCTTGGCGCTTGCGAGCCTCACGAACAGGCAGCCTGCCCCACAACCGAGCTCGATCTCAGGCTCGGACGAACCCTGTAGCCCGCCAGCCCCTCCGCGGGCAACAATCCTATTCCACAACACAACCAACAGAAAGGAGTCCTCATGGACACCAATCATTCCCCCATCATCAGCCCCCTCACCATGCGTGAATCCGCCCGAGGTATCACGCTCACCAGCATTTACGATGAGATGCTCGCCCGTCGCGAGCTCTCCGTCATGGGAAACATCGAAACCCCGATGGCCCACGACCTATGCCAGCAGATCCGCCTGCTCGATGCCACCGACCCCAGCCGCCCCATCACCATATTTGTCGCCAGCGCCGGCGGAAGCGTGCGATCGGGTCTCGCGATCTATGACGTCATGCGCCTCGCATCGTGCCCCATCCGCACCGTCTGCCTGGAATTCGCCGCGTCCATGGGCGCCGTGATCTTTATGGGCGGCGACGATCGCCGTATGGCGCCCCATGCAGAGCTCATGATTCACGACCCGCTGATCCCCCAGGGGGCAGGCGGCTCGGCACTTGCGCTGCAGGAAACCAGCCGGCGTCTCATGCAGACCCGCAAGACCCTCACGCAAATCCTCTCGGACCGCAGCGGCCTCACGCCCAAGCGCATCCAGTCCCTCACTGCAAAAGACACCTACCTTTCGGCCGAGCGCGCCGTCGAGCTCGGCTTTGCCCACGAAATCCTCTCGACCACCAAGGAGGTCGCCCATGTCTAACCTCGCCAGCCGCCTCGCCGCATCTGAGTCCGCATCGTCCACCATCCTCGCCAAGGATCGAACGCTTTCCTGCGACACCCGCCAAACGGGACTCAACAACAACGCACTTGTAATCGGCCCCTCGGGAGCCGGCAAGACCCGAAACGTCCTCAAGCCCAACCTGCTGCAAATGAACGCAAGCTACATCGTGCTCGACACCAAAGGCACGCTCTGTCGCGAAGTGGGACCCGTGCTGGCAGCCCACGGTTACCGCGTGCAATGCCTCAACTTCGCCGACCTCAACACCGTCCCGGCCCTTGCGCCCGGCATCGAGCGCTGCGGCTACAACCCCCTGAGGCACATTCGCCGCAAGGCGGACGGCAGGCCCAACCAGCAGGACATCCTCTCGGTGGCAAAGGCCATCTGCCCCATCGAGGACAACAACCAGCCTTTTTGGGATCATGCGGCGGCAAACCTGCTGTCGTGTCTTATCGCCTACGTCACCGAACAGCTACCCGCCGACGAGCAGACGATCAGCTCGGTCATCAAGCTGATCGAGCACCTGCAGGACGGTGCCACGGGTCGATTGTTTGACGACCTGATCACGACCGACCCCCAAAGCTATGCCCTCTCGCTATGGCGGCGCTACGCCATTACGCAAAATGCCGAGCGCATGCACGCGAGCATCGTCGGCATCCTTGCCGAAAAGGTCATGTGTCTGGGATTCGACGGTGCGGCACAGCTCTATCGTGAGTGCCATCAGGTGGACTTCGCTTCCATGGGACACACCCCCTGCGCCCTGTTTGTAACCGTGAGCGATATTGACCGCAATCTCGATCCGCTGACCGGCCTCTTTATTTCGCAGGCGTTTATGGGCCTCATTCGTGAGGCCGATAGGCAGCCCGACGGCAGCCTGCCCGTGCCCGTGCGCTTTATGCTCGATGACTTCGCAAATCTGCAGATCCCCCAGATCGACAACGTGCTCTCGATTATCCGAAGCCGCAACATCTGGGCAACGCTGCTGCTGCAGTCGACCAACCAGCTCGATGCGCTCTATGGCGAGGCACGCGCACGCTCCATCATGGGCAACTGCGACACGCATCTGGTGCTGGCGTTCCAGGATCCCGAGAGTGCCCGGGTGTTTTCCGACCGCGCCGACGCGCTGCCCAGCACGCTCATGGCGACGCCGATCGATCGCTCGTGGCTCTTTGTACGCGGTCGCACTCCCGAACAGGTCGAGCGCTTTAGGCTCGAAGACCATCCGCTCTACGG
>CAJMOL010000249.1 GCA_905215095.1 uncultured bacterium
TGCCGGGCAAGATCGCGACGCTTGTGGGTGTGGGTTCGTCGATTTGCGGCGGTTCTGCCATCGCCGCGACCGCGCCCGTCATCGATGCCGACGATCGCGAGATTGCCCAGGCTATTTCGGTCATCTTCCTGTTTAACGTTATCGCGGCGCTCGTGTTTCCGACGCTCGGCGGCATGCTCGGGCTGACCAACGAGGGCTTTGGCCTGTTTGCCGGTACCGCCATCAACGACACCTCGTCCGTAACGGCTGCGGCGAGCGCTTGGGACAGCATGCATCCCGGCGCCAATGTGCTCGAGAGCGCCACGGTGGTCAAGCTCACCAGGACGCTGGCCATCATTCCCATCACGCTGGCGCTTGCTTGCTGGCAGATGCATCTGGCGCGCAAGGCCGGCGGCGACGCCAAAAGCACGTTTTCGCTTAAACGCGCGTTTCCCATGTTCGTGCTGTTCTTTGTGCTGGCGAGCGTAATCACCACGGTGCTTCAGCTTCCTGCATCCATTACGGCGCCCATCAAGGAGCTGTCGAAGTTCTTTATCGTGATGGCCATGGCGGCTATTGGTTTTAATACCGATATCGTCGAGCTGGTCAAAAAGGGTGGCAAGCCCATCGCATTGGGCTTTTGCTGCTGGATTGGCATTGCGTGCATGAGTTTGGGAATGCAGCACGTGCTGGGAATCTGGTAGAGAAGTAGCTTATTTGCGTGCTGCGTGCTGGTGAGCGCATCCTCGCGGTGGAGCGATAGGAGCTCTTGCGGGTATGGCTTGTCCGCAGGTTTATAAGTCCCGAAGAGCTCTTATCGCCCCGCCAGGATGGCGATGCGGGGCAACTCATATACTCGCAGGACGGCGGCTTCTGCCCTATAGTGTTTGGTGAGCAATATCGTTCAATTATGAAACACTCGCCCGCGCGGCCGTCGCCGGCGGCGTGGCGTCGAGGACGGGGCGCAATATGAACAGTGATGCCAAGCTACAAATCTTGATCGAGGCCTTGGCTGCTGCCGGGGCCTCGGCATTGGCAATCGATGGGCATGGACGCGTGGCGATTTCGACCATGGATGATGTCGCGCTCGAGCAAGATGTCGCGGCATTTGTCGCCGAGCGCCTGGGGCGCGTGGGCAATGGCGCGCGCCTGGTGATGGGGCATGCGGGAGGGCGCTTGAGCCTTACGGTGCGTCCGGTCGCCAAGGAATACGGCGCGCTTTGGGTGGTCGTGGTCCGCGAGGTGCACGGTGTGGCGGCACACGCGGGTATTGAGTGGCTTAACGCAGATGAGGTCGAGGCGCGCTACGAGGCAAGCGCGTACGGCATTGTCGAGGGTGCCGCTGCGGTCGCTGGCCCCGTCTGCGAAAGCTATGCCCGCGGCGTGCCCCTCATGTTGGAGGGCGAGCTGGGTGCTGGCCAGGCGGAGATTGTAAAACGCCTCTATCTGGATGGGCCTTATGCCGACGAACCCTTTGTGTCCGTGGCACTTGACGAGCTCACAGATCGCGGCTGGCGCCATCTGCTCAAAAGCTCGGAATCGCCGCTGTTCCAGGCAAGGCTGACCCTTTGTATTGGCGGTTGGCATGCACTTTCGCCGCAGCGTCTGCGCGAGCTTGTCTCTACGATGACCGACACGGCGCTGGCCGCGCGTTGCCATGTGGTTCTGACGGCAAACGATATGCCGGGCGGTGGCGAAAGCGACCAGGCCGCTTTTGTAACCGAGCGCTTGGCGTGTGCAGTAAGTGTGGCGCCTGCGATTGCCGAGCAGGGTGGCGCATCGAAAAAGGTTGCGCGGTATTTGTCATATCTGTCAGATGTCTTTGGAACTGCCGCTCCGGGTATGTCCGAGGAGGCTGCCTCGATGCTCAACGGCTATCGCTGGCCCCGCAACTACCTGCAGCTTCGCGAGGTCTCGGAACGACTCTATATATTAGTAGGGTCGGGTGTGGCGGAGCGCGCGGTGGCAGAGGAGGTGCTCGCCCAGGAGGACGTCATCAAAACCGCAACCTTTGGCGCTCCGATGCTCGACAGCGACCTGTATATCCTGCGTCCACTGGCCGATACCGAACGCGACATCGCGCGGCTGGTCGTAGGCCACCTTCAGGGCAACCGGACCCGCGCTGCCGAGGTGCTCGGTATAAGCCGCACGACCCTGTGGCGCTTGCTGAAGGACGACGACCGCTGAGCGAGGCGCCCGTGACCGCGTGCAGCGCGTGTGCTACAGTCCAAAGCAGTAATGTTTCGATTGTGTTACGGCGTGCGGGGGCGTATGGCGGAGACTTCAAAACCAAACCGGAATAGACGGGGCGCGGCTCCAGTTAACCGCCGCACGACGTCCCGGACGTGGGGCAAGCACGCGTCGGGGTTCGACGGTTCGTTCAAGCGCACCAAATACGGCTATCCTTCGGCAAGCGCTCGCTTGGCCATGCAGGCCGAGTCATCGCTGCGGGGGCGCAAGCGCGTGGTGGGCTCTAAGCTCAAGCACGACGGAACGCTGGGCTATATCAGCCGCGGTGCGGCTCGCCGCAGTGGCCTCAATCCCGCTGGGTGGCATCGTTACGTGCCGATTGCAGTTGTTGTTGCGGTGATTGTGATCGCACTTGCCGCACTCGGCTACGCTGGCGGCGGCGTCGACCTGAGTGCGATGTTCAAGCCTGCTGAGCTCGCGCATGCCGGCACGGAGCTTGTCGAGGGCGCTCAGACCCAGACGGGCGTGGCTCCTCAGCGCGGTATTGTTGCCGCTGCCGCAACGATCGCCGATGCCCAAAAGGGCGAGGACGCGGACAGCGAGGATAGCGAAACCGGTGCAAACGGCGTGGATTCGCAGGTCACGCCCGTGACGCAAGGCCAATAAGTCACAGAACCATCACACTAAGTCGCTGTTTGGGGCCAATGAGTGAGCAAAAAAGCAGCAATGTTGTTTCATATGGAACTCATTAGTCACAATTTGTAAAAAAGGGAGGCTTCGGTAGTTTGTGTGACAAGGGGCTA
>CAJMOL010000250.1 GCA_905215095.1 uncultured bacterium
AGCGCACGCTCGAGAGCTATCCGCACGAGCTTTCCGGCGGCCAGCGTCAGCGTGTCCTGATCGCTATGGCCCTTACCCGCGACCCCAAGCTGGTCATCTGCGACGAGCCCACGACCGCTCTGGACGTTACCGTCCAGAAGCAGGTCATCAAACTGCTTAACGACCTTCAGGCCAAGCTCGGCTTTGCCATGATCTTCGTTTCGCACGACCTGGCACTGGTCGCCGAGGTCGCTCATAACATCACGGTTATGTACGCCGGTCAGGTTATCGAGCAGGCGCCCACCAAGGAGCTGCTCACCAACCCGATCCACGAGTACACTCGCGGTCTTCTGGGTTCCGTCCTGTCCATCGAGAGCGGTTCGGGCCGCCTGCACCAGGTGCCCGGCGCCGTTCCGAGCCCGCGCGATTTCCCCAAGGGCGATCGCTTCGCACCCCGCTCGAGCCATCCGCGCATTGGCCTGGACACCCGTCCGGTCTTCAAGCGCGTGCCCGGCACCGAGCACTTCTATTCCGAGCTCCCCGATGAGGTGCTCAAGGCAAATGGTTTGACCCCTCACGCGGAGGTGATGTAGATGAGCGAGACCGCAGTCAACGGCGTCGAGCCGATCATCTTCCTTGATGACGTCCACGTCACCTTTAGGACCCGTACCGGCTCGATTCTGCACCCCAACCTGGTTCACGCCGTCCAGGGTGTAACGATTAAGCTCATGCCCGGACAGACCATCGGCATCGTCGGCGAGTCCGGTTGCGGAAAGTCCACCACCGCCAACGTCATGTGCGGCCTGCAGGCCCCCACGAGCGGCAAGGTCTACTTTAAGGGCAAGGACGTTACCAAACGTACCGCCGAGGACCGTCGCCACATGGGTCGCGTCATCTCGGTCGTGTTCCAGAACCCGGCCACGGCGCTCAACCCCCGCATGGTCGTTCGCGAGCAACTGCTCGACCCCATGCGCGTCCACAACCTGGGTACCGAGGCCGAGCAGGAGAAACGCGTCAAGGAGCTCTTGGAGCTCACCGGTCTGCCCAGCTCCGCCGCCGAGGTTCTTCCCGGTCAGCTTTCGGGCGGCCAGCGCCAGCGCGTCGCAATTGCCCGTGCCCTGTCGCTGAACCCCGATGCCATCATCGCCGACGAGCCCACCTCGGCTCTGGACGTTTCGGTCCGCGCGCAGATTCTGAACCTGCTGACCGACCTTAAGAAGGAGCTCGGCCTGGCCATGGTCTTCATCAGCCATGACATCCAGACGGTCCGCTATATCTCTGACGACATCATCGTTATGAATGGCGGCAAGATCGTCGAGCAGGGCGAGGCCAAGCAGGTCTTCCAGCATCCCCAGGACCCCTACACCAAGATGCTGCTCGGCGCTGCGCCGTCGCTGCTGCACCCCAAGCTCGGCGAATAGCCTCGCTTTCCCTCCCGTGCGCCCGGTTCCCTTGCCGGGCGCACCTCCGTTGCGATTTCGAAAGGTTGGGTTCACGAGCCATGCCAAGTGCTCAGGAGCTACAACAGCAATTTGGTGAATATCGAGGCGCTATGCCCCGTCCATCGGATTTCGATCTCTTTTGGAAGGACCGCATGGCCGAGGCCGACGCTGTCGAGCTCGACTGCGAGATTGAGGCGGCTTCGGTTGCGGATTCCGCGACCTGTCGGTTTTTCGACCTCTGGTATACCGGCATGTGTGGCGCTCGCCTGCATGCCAAGTACCTTAAACCCGTCTCGGACGAGCCCGTGCCATTGGTGCTTCAGTTCCATGGGTATCCGGGTGCAAGCCGCAGCTGGTTTGAGCAGGCGTCGTTTGCGGGCATGGGCATGGCACTCATCGCCCTCGACTGCCCCGGCCAGGGTGGCCCCTCCGAGGATATTGGTGGATTTGAAGGCACAACGGTCGCGGGCCATATTGTCGCCGGTATCGATGGCGACCCGGCCAACCTCTACTATGTCCGCTTGCACCAAGATATTCGCATCCTGTGCCGTATTGTTCGCGAGCTCGAGGGCATCGATCTTTCCCGCGTATTTGTGAACGGCGCATCGCAGGGCGGCGGTTTGGGCATTGCGACCTGTGCGCTTAACAGCGAGCTTATCAATCGCGCCGCCATCCTCTATCCCTTCCTGTCGGATTTCCGCCTGGTCTGGGATTTGGATGCCGACGACATTGCCTACGAGGGTCTGCGTTATTGGTCGCGTTGGTTTGACGAGGACTCGACTCGTATTGACGAAGCCTATGCCAAGCTGGCGTACTTCGATTCCAAGAACTTTGCCCCCATGGTCAAATGCCCCGTGCTGTTTGGCACCGGCACAGCCGATATCGTCTGCCCGCCAGCGACGCAGTTTGCGGTCTATAACAACCTGACCTGCGAAAAGCGTCATGAGTTCTTTGAAGGCTTTGGCCACGAGGAGATTCAGGACTTTGACGACATGATCATTCCGTTTTTCTGCGAAGGAGGGGAGGCTCATGTCTAAGTGCGAGAGCAATGTCGATGAGCTGATCGTCCCCGGGCTCGCGGGGATTGCTGGGACGGTTTCGTCAAGGCTCTCCGATTTCCGGGATTGGCGCGGCGATGCTTCGGCCGATGTTTCCGAATTAGAGACAGCCGCTTCGGACCTTGAGGTTTGCGGGCTGACTGTTACGGCGATTGATTTCGCCAATCCGTGCGCGCGCTACTCCGAGGTTTCCTTTGAGCTCGGCGGGTATGTCGTGCACGGCCGTTTGATTGAGCCCTCAGGCCGCGCCCGAGCATCCGAGCTTGTTCCGCTCTGTCTGATGTTTCACGACATCGATCGACCCGTGCGTGGATGGCATCACATGACGAGGTTTGCCGCCATGGGGTATGCCGTGCTTGCACTAGACGACGTTGTTGCTGGTGCGGACGACCTGCAGTGGGGGATTGCTTCGCCCGCTTTTGTCGGGCGCGTCCGTTGGGGCTGCGCGTTGGCGAAGGTTGCGCGAAATCTTGATGGCGTGGACCC
>CAJMOL010000251.1 GCA_905215095.1 uncultured bacterium
GGGCTTCTCGCATGCCTGAGGACGTTTTCAGAGCTTTACCCTGTAGGGTCCCGAGCGGATCAGTACGCTACTCAGCCATCTGAGCCTGGACGGCGGTGATGGCCACGACACCCACGATGTCGTCGGCAGAGCAGCCGCGCGACAGGTCGTTGACCGGTTTGGCGATGCCCTGCAGGATGGGGCCGTAGGCGTCAGCGCCAGCGAAGCGCTGGACCAGCTTGTAGCCGATGTTGCCGGCCTCGAGGTCGGGGAACACCAGCACGTTAGCCTTACCGGCGACGGAGGAGCCGGGAGCCTTGAGCTGGGCGACAGTGGGGACGATAGCGGCATCGAGCTGCAGGTCGCCGTCGATGGCGAGCTCGGGAGCCTTCTCCTTGCAGAACTTTACGGCCTCTTGGACCTTCTTGGCGACCTCGCCGCCGGCGGAGCCCATGGTGGAGTAGGAGAGCATGGCCACGTGCGGCTCAACATTGCCCATGAAGGTGGACCAGGAGTGAGCGGAGGCGATGGCGATCTCGGAGAGCTCGTCGGAGGACGGGTTGATGTTGAGGCCGCAGTCGGCGAAGATCAGCGTGCCGTCGGTGCCGAACTGCGGGGTGTCGGTGCACATCACGAAGAAGGCCGAGACCAGCTTGGTGCCCGGGGCGGTCTTGAGGATCTGCAGCGCGGGGCGCAGGGTGTCGGCGGTGGAGTGGCAGGCGCCAGAGACCAGGCCATCGGCGTCGCCCATCTTGACCATCATGGTGCCAAAGTAGGTGGCGTCCATCACCTGGGCTCGAGCCTGCTCGATGGTAACGCCCTTCTTGGCGCGGAGCTCGGCAAACTTCTGCGCGTACTCCTCGTGCTTCTCGGCATTGCGCGGGTCGATGACGGTAGCGCCGGGAACGTCGATCTCGTCGGGGTTGCCCAGGATGACGATCTTTGCCAGGCCCTCCTCGATGATTTTGGTGGCCGCGACGATAGTGCGCGGATCCTCGCCCTCGGGCAGGACGATGGTCTTAAGGTCGGCCTTGGCGGCAGACTTCATACGGTTTAGGAAATCGCTCATGTTACTCCTTACAAGCGTTTCGCTAAGCTCCAGGCGCCCGGCTGTTCACGAATAAACCCGCTGCTAGCGGGTTTACCTTTCAATAATGTACGCCGCGGTGCTTGAGCTTTCCTTGTGTGGCAAGCTCATTATAGGACGCATTAGCGCTATAATCGCTCTGATAAATATGTCTCGAAGAATGTTCGAGAAAAGCCCAGCTAACGAGCCCGTGGCTTTTGACAAGGAGTATCGATGCAGATTACCTCAGGCCTGCCTGAAGGCTTTAACGCCGGCGCGTACGACATGATTGTCGTCGGTGCTGGATATGCCGGTGCCGTTTGCGCCCGCCGTCTTGCCGAGACCATCGGCTATCGTGTTGCCGTTTTGGAGCGCCGTAGCCACATTGCGGGCAATGCCTATGACTGCACTGACGAGGCGGGAATCCTGGTCCACGAGTATGGTCCGCACATCTACCATACCTTTAACGAGCGCGTGCATAACTTCCTGTCGCGCTTTACCAAGTGGACGGACTACCAGCACAAGGTGCTCGCCAACATCAACGGTACCCTTATGCCCGTGCCCTTTAACCATGCGAGCCTCAAGCTTGCCTTTGGCGATGAGCGCGGCGAGGAACTGTACCAAAAGCTCGTGGAGACCTTTGGCAAGGATGTCAAGGTGCCCATTATGGAGCTGCGTAAGAAGAACGACCCGGATCTTGCCGAGGTCGCCGATTACGTCTACGAGAACGTCTTTTTGCATTACACCATGAAGCAGTGGGGCCAGACGCCCGATCAGATCGACCCCTCGATCACCGGCCGCGTTCCCGTCTTTGTGGGCGATGACGATCGCTACTTCCCGCAGGCTCCTTTCCAGGGCATGCCGCAGGACGGCTATACCGCGCTGTTCGAGCATATGCTCGACCACGATCTGATTGATGTGTTCTGCGACGTGGACGCCCGTGACCTCTTTGAAATCGACGAGACCACCGTCAAGATTGACGGCAAGGTCTATGGTGGTGAGATCGTCTACACCGGTCCGCTCGACGAGCTGTTCAACCTCGACCTGGGCGCGCTGCCGTACCGCACGCTCGATATGAAGTTCGAGACGCTCGATATGGACCAGTTCCAGCCCGTGGGCACTGTCAACTACACCACGAGCGAGGACTACACGCGCATCACCGAGTTCAAGAACATGACCGGTCAGGTCCTGTCTGGCAAGACCACCATCATGAAGGAGTACTCCAAAGCCTATACGCCCGGCTCGGGTGAGACGCCGTACTACGCCATTCTTGAGCCCGAGAACCGTGAGCTCTACGAGCGCTATCTTGAGCGCGTTCAGAACCTTACGAACTTCCACCCGGTGGGTCGTCTGGCCGAGTATCGTTACTACGATATGGACGCCGTGACCAATTCCGCCCTCGATCTTTCGGATGAGATTATCGCCTGCCATGCATAAAGTCATAACATTCGGTATTCCCTCGTATAACGCCGCCAAGGACATGGACCATTGCATCACCTCCATCTTGGAGGGGAGCAATTACGCTACCGATATCGAGATTATCGTGGTGGACGACGGCTCCAAGGACGAGACGGCCGATAAGGCCGATGAGTGGGAGGCACGTTATCCTGGAATCATCCGCGCGGTGCACCAGGAGAACGGCGGCCACGGTATTGCCGTCCTCTCGGGTCTGCGCGAGGCGCAGGGCACCTACTACAAGGTTGTCGACTCGGACGACTGGCTTGACGGCGCTGCCCTTTCGACCATGCTGTCGATTCTGCGTGGCTTTGAGGAGCGCGACCAGCGCGTTGACCTGTTTATCTCGAACTACGTGTACGAGAAGGTTTACGAGGGCACGCATACCGCTATTGGCTACAAATTTGCCCTGCCGCGCAAAAAGATCTTTTCCTGGGATCAGA
>CAJMOL010000252.1 GCA_905215095.1 uncultured bacterium
ATGTCCTCGGTGCTCCGCGAGTCGGGGAGAGCATTGTTCGGGACGATGGCAAGTCTATCGATTTCGAAAGTTTCGTAACTGGACTTATCGAGCGCCATTACGGTGAGACCGATCGCCAAATTGCCGAACAGTATGGGCTAGAGTACACGGGCAATAAGGCGCAGTGGACAACACTCGTCTATCGCATGCTCGGAATCAAAAACAATGCTGCCGAGGAATTCGTCAAGGCAGGCATTTCCGTTCGAACTGTTCGAGTTAACAACAGGGGGCACATCGAGCAGGCTATGTCGTTCCCGCCATTTGAGTTCAAGCGTTTGATTGAAGAAGACTGGGAGACGTCGCCTTTTCATGCGTGCCTTGAGACCAATCGCTTCTTCTTCGTTGTGTTCCGTGAGGACCATGATGGCGTGCTGCGTCTCGACCGTTGTTTGTTCTGGGCGATGGGAGAAAACGAAATCGAAGGCCCTGCGAAAGCTTGTTGGGATGAGACGCGAAAGGTAATACGTGAGGGCGTTGAGCTCAATCCGTATCGGGATGCGAGCGGAAAGCTCAAAGTGACTAACAATCTGCCCGGTATGGCGGACAACCCAATTGTTCACGTTCGTCCGCATACGTCAAAAGCGGCTTACAAGTTTGCCGATGGAACAGAGATTGGTGACATCGCAAGGAATGCTTGCGAACTGCCCGACGGGCGCTGGATGACGAAGCAATCGTTCTGGTTCAACAAGGGCTACCTGGAGCACATTCTGGGACTGTAGCGTTTCGGGATTGTTTAACGATCGAACCCCTGATTATCAATGCCTTGGCGTCGTCCCTACAAATAAACCCCCTCACCGAGTTGCCTGTGGAACTCGGCGTGATGGTCGCGTGCCCAGGTAAAGAGTGCCTGGTCAAAATTGGTATGCGTGGCCGGAACGCCAAAGACGCCGGCAACTTCGACGCGCACAAACTCCAGTGCCGGCAGCTTGTTGATGGCAGTGAGGGCAAACGGGGACGAGGGCTCCTCGAACAGATAGCGGCTGCCTTGCAGCGCGTCGCAACTGGTGCACGTGTTGCCGAGCGACGGGGCTTTGGAGGCTCGCGCGCCTACGGGCTTGTAGCCGCAGCGCTTATGAAGGTAGTCGCGGATCTCGCCCGGCACGCAGCCAAGAGCGGGAACAATGGCGAGCGCGTTGGCATTGGTCGTGTCGATGGCAATGTGCCCGGCCTTGTTGGGTGCGTGCGCGATGGCGATGCCCTCGCCGTCATCGGCTCGATAGGGAATGCCGAAGGCCGCGACCGAGGTCTCTTTGTGGCATTTCCAGCATTCGCGCTTGCCCAGTACTAGATATATATACGGCGCAGAGGGGTCGGATCGGTCAACACCGGGCAGCCACTCGGCAAAGGGCTCGGGGTTGACGCCGCTGGGTACATACCAGATCTTCTTGGTCCGGTCCCATTTGGCGCCCAGCGCCTTGGCTTCTTCTTTGTGCGAAAAGGGGACATCGAGCTCGGTGCGCATGGCGGCTCCTTGGTGCTGCAGGTGCAAGTGGCTCAAGGATACCGCAGGGTGTGGACGCTGTGGCGTTTTGCCGAGAAGCTGCGGTGCGGACTGGTTGGTTACGCCCTGGATAAATTGGCAAGTAGATGGTCGGCTTTTGGCCAGTTGGGCGGCAACCTTGCCAAAAACTTGACGGATTGCGGTTTGGGCATCGGTGAATGAACACTTTGGCGCACCTCGGAGAAAAAACCACCGGTCGTTTGTCGGAAACTTAACAGAACCGCCAGCCGCCGCCGGCGTGCGTGCTATCTTCGCGCCATGAGGTACTTTATCGTTTCACATAACGCCGCATTGGCGCTGTTGGCGCACATGCCGAACCCTCGCTTTGGGGATTCGGAGCCAGAGGTCGTGTCGATTGCAGGTGCCTGTGCGCTCTTGGACCAAGAAGCGCAGGAGGTTATCGATCGCTATGACCTGGGGATCGAAACGCTGGATTTGCTGGTGCCGTCGCGCGCCGGCCGTCGGCAGAGCAAGCATGTTAAGACGCATCTGTGCACCAACGAGCTCCCGGCGGGTTCGTTTATCTCGCTGGGCCACTGGATGGGCGACCTTGATGCGTATGTGTGCTCTCCCGAGCTGGCGTTTTTGCAGGCTGTGCACGATGGCGATATGGCAGCGGCCGTCTATGCCGGCTATGCGATGACATCGGATTACCGGCTGGATAACCTTGCTCCCGGTGGGGTAACAGGCAGGGATACGGGCATGCGCGATAGCAGGCTCACGACTAAGGAGCTCATCGCGGCGTATATCGAGAAGTCACCCAAGGTGAGGGGTATCGCGAAGGCAAAGGCGCTGCTTGCATATGTGATCGAGGGGTCGCGCTCTCCGAGGGAGTCGGGGCTCTGCATGTTTATGTCGCTGCCTGCGCGCTACGGCGGGTATGCATTGGGCAAGGCCGAACTTAACAAGAAGGTCTTCATTCGCGATGGATACAATGACGGACGTGATCACAAGCTTCGCGTGTTGGAGCGCACACCCGACATAACGCTTACGGCTAAAGTCGAGGTGGGCATGGATAAAGTAAAGGCCGGGCTGCTGCCAGAGGTGCTGACCGCGATGGTCGATTACGATAGCGATGCCATTCATGACGGACGCGAGAAGATTTACAAGGATGCCGAGCGCCGCAACGAGTTGGAGCTGTTGAGCGGCGTGGCACACTTCACCGTGACGACTGAGCAGGCAAATGACTACGACAAGCTCATCCGGCTGTGCGAACGCATCCGACGGAAGCTGCACCGGAACAAGCGACCCATTTTTAACAAGCCCATGAGCGAGGAGCAGCGATACTTTGCCCTCAAGCGCGTCGAAGCGAAGCGGTTTAAGCTTTGGCAGGCCGTAATCGAGGCGCGTCAACATTGGTAGGGGCGGTTGCTGGGCATGGGACCAAGGGCCTCATTGTCAGG
>CAJMOL010000253.1 GCA_905215095.1 uncultured bacterium
GTGCCCGAGGAGATCGCCTGGGAGAACGGCTGGATCACGACCGCCGAGCTGGAGGAGGCAGCCAAGGCCTACGACAAGTCGGTCTACGGGCAGCACCTCAAGAAGGTCGCCGCCGGCGAGATCGTCAACAGCCCGCGCGAGTACTAATTGCCCGGTGAAAGGGGATGAGAGATGATCGACATTCTGGAGCGCGATGGTCTCTCTGTCGAGCTGCTCTCATCCCTTTCTTATAAAAGCGAGCTGGGGATATCGCTTAAGAAGAACCTGCATTATTTTGATCGGGACCTTCTGCTTGCTGAGCTCTTTAAAGCTAATGAGTGGTATCAAGGCCAAACGGCATTGGTTGACTTGCCTATAGACAGTCGAATTAAATCTCTTCAGTCTATCAAACTTAAGTTGGACCGTTATTGGCCCGATCATCAAGTGCGTAAAGTCTTTAATGACCTGCTCGGCTTTCGATCCATTGTTGATTCTTATGAATCCGTTCTTGCGTTAAGCGGTTCTGATTTTAAAGTTGTAAATCTATCTGCTGGAAAAGCCATAAACGACGGTTATCGTGGCGTTCATCTCTATTATGTGCGTGAAGCTCGCTGTTATCCGATAGAGCTTCAGTACAATACTTTCTTTGATAGGCAGTTAAATAACTGGCTTCATAAGTATTTGTATAAGAAGGCCGTTGATTCGAAGATTGGTGCCTTCTTGCGAATGCGCTACGAGGCCGGTTTGATTCATGATGAAGCTGAGTTCAGAAGGGAGTTGGCTGATGCGCTATCTGGTTGCTAAGTGGTTTTCTAAGCAAGGTTCGCTGGTAATGGCCGTTAAACCAGGTAAGGAGCTTGTTGAGATGATGCGAAGGGTACAGGGTCGTTTTGGCACCTCTGACCTTCAGCTCGTTACCATCAGTCGTCCTTCCGCATATGGCGAGTACGAACCGTTTGAGTTTGTTCATTCCGAAGAGCAGCTTGTGGCACGCCTTGAGCAGCAAGCTGCGTAAATAAGGAGAATAATGTCTGAGATCTTTGAACCTAAGAACATCATCGTCACGGGCGGCTGCGGCTTCATCGGCAGCAACTTCGTGCACTACGTCGTGAACAACCATCCCGAGGTGCACGTCACCGTCCTGGACAAGCTGACCTACGCCGGCAACCCCGAGAACATCGCCGGGCTGCCGTCGGACCGCGTGGAGCTCGTCGTGGGCGACATCTGCGACGCGGAGCTGCTGGACAGGATCGTCCCGGGCCACGACGCCATCGTGCACTACGCCGCAGAGAGCCACAACGACAACTCCATCGCCGACCCGGAGCCGTTCCTACGCACCAACGTGGAGGGCACCTTCCGCCTGCTGGAGGCCGTGCGCAAATACGGAATCCGCTACCACCACGTCTCCACCGACGAGGTCTACGGCGACCTGGCGCTCGACGACCCGGCGAAGTTCACCGAGGAGACGCCGTACAGGCCGAGCTCTCCGTACAGCTCCACCAAGGCGTCCTCCGACATGCTCGTGCGCGCCTGGACCCGCACCTACGGCCTTCGCACCACGATCTCCAACTGCTCCAACAACTACGGCCCCTACCAGCACGTGGAGAAGTTCATCCCCAGGCAGATCACCAACATCATCGACGGCGTGCGCCCCAAGCTCTACGGCCGCGGCGAGAACGTCCGCGACTGGATCCACACCGAGGACCACTCCAGCGGCGTATGGGCCATCCTGACCCGGGGCCGTATCGGCGAGACCTACCTGATCGGCGCGAACGGCGAGAGGAACAACATCACCGTGCTGCGCATGATCCTGAAGATGATGGGCCAGGGCGAGGACGCGTTCGACTGGGTCAGGGACCGTCCGGGCCACGACCGCCGCTACGCCATCGACTCGACCAAGCTCCAGCGCGAGCTGGACTGGAGGCCGGCCCACACCGACTTCGCCGAGGGCCTCAAGGCTACCATCGAGTGGTACCGAGACAACGAGCAGTGGTGGCGACCTGCCAAGGAATCTACCGAGGCAAAGTACAAGGCGCAGGGCCAGTAGGGAGTTGGAAATGTCTTTTGAGTTCGAGAAGCCGTTGAGGGTAGAACACACGAATATCCCTGGCATGCTGGTGTTCGACCTGGCCGTGCACGGCGATTCCCGTGGATGGTTCAAAGAAAATTGGCAGCGTGCGAAGCAGGTTGGTCTGGGTCTGCCCGACTTGGGGCCTGTGCAGAATAATATCTCCTTCAATGCTGAACGCGGCGTAACGCGTGGCATCCACGCTGAGCCTTGGGACAAGTATATTTCCGTGGCCACCGGCAGCGTGTTTGGCGCTTGGGTTGATTTGCGTCCCGGGAAGAGCTTTGGCCAGGTGTATACCTGCACCATCGATCCCTCGAAAGCCATTTATGTGCCTCGTGGTGTGGGCAATTCCTTCCAGGCGCTGGAAGATGGCACGGCATACACCTATCTGGTGAACGCCCATTGGTCCGCCGACCTGAAGAAGACCTATACGTTTGTGAACTTGGCAGATTCCGATCTGAACATCGAGTGGCCTATTCCGCTTGAGCAGTGCGAGCTCTCCGATGCCGATAAAGCCCACCCTATGCTGAAGGACGCGCTGCCAATGGCGCCCAAGCGCACGTTGGTTACCGGCTGCAATGGCCAGTTGGGCCGCGCGGTGCGCGCGTTGGCCGAGGGGCGAGGCTTGGCCGAATGGTTCGACTATTGCGACATCGATACGTTTGACCTTTCCGACCCTGCAGCTTACTGGGGTATTGACTGGAGCCTGTATGGGACGGTTGTCAACTGCGGGGCGTATACGGCTGTCGACAAAGCGGAAACGCCCGAAGGCCGCGTGACTTGCTGGAAGGCAAACGCGACCGGCCCTGCGCTCATGGCGCGCGTTTGTGCAGAGCATGGCATCACGCTGGTCCATGTGTCATCCGATTACGTATTCGACGGC
>CAJMOL010000254.1 GCA_905215095.1 uncultured bacterium
CCCTGAACGTGTTCGAGACCACGAGCTCCTACGACGGGGCCATCGCCGATTGGATGTTCGAGCAGCTCGCCGAGGAGGACGACTCCCTCGAGACAGAGGGCGAAGGCGAGTTCCCCGACTACTACGACCTGTACATGGTCAAGCAGCAGGGGTTGCGCTACGGCGAGAACCCGCATCAGCAGGCCGTCTTCTACCGCGTGGACGAGTTCGCTCATGAGCACAGCCTGGTCAACGCCCAGCAGCTCAACGGCAAGGAGCTGTCCTACAACAACATCCTGGACACCGACGCGTGCTGGTCGCTCGTGCGCGAGTTCGACGAGCCCGCCTGCGTGATCCTCAAGCACCAGAACCCCTGCGGTTCCGCCGTTGCCGAGGATATTACGGCTGCCTACGACCGCGCCTTCGCCTGCGATCCCAAGAGCGCTTTCGGCGGCATCATCGCCTGCAACCGCGAGGTTCCCTATGAGCTGGTTGAGCACTTCGCCGATCAGAACAAGCAGTTCGTCGAGGTCATCATCGCCCCGAGCTACACCGCCGAGGCGCTCGAGCGCATGGCCAAGCGCCCCAACCTGCGCGTGTTGGCGACCGGCGGCGTGGACCACGGCGCCCAGGTGGAGCTGCGCTCCGTCGACGGCGGCATGCTGGTACAGGAAGTCGACCACGTGACTGAGGATTCCGCGACCTTTACGTTCCCCACCGACCGCAAGCCCACCGACGCCGAGATGGCCGAGCTCGAGTTTGCCTGGAAGGTCTGCAAGGGCGTTAAGTCCAACGCCATCCTGGTCTCCAAGGGTAAGGCCGGCATTGGCATGGGCCCGGGTCAGCCTAACCGCGTTGACTCTGCGCTACTTGCCTGCGAGCGCGCCGAGGACTTCTGCGAGCGCGAGGGCGTGGAGAAGGGCGGCTTTGCCTGCGCAAGCGACGCATTCTTCCCGTTCCGCGACAACGTCGACGTGCTTGCCGCGCACGGCGTGACCTGCATCATTCAGCCCGGCGGCTCCAAGCGCGACGACGAGAGCATCCAGGCCTGCAACGAGCACAATATTGCTATGGTGTTTACGGGCGCTCGCCACTTTAGGCACTAAGTTTCGCCCCGGAACAAAATAATCTCTGCAAAAGACGGTCGCTCCGTTTGGAGGGCCGTCTTTTTGGTATAAGAGGACGGAATGACTAACACGAAAGGTATGACCATGCCCCAGATTGATGATGCCGAGCTGTTTGGCAATGCCGAGGATCAGCGTGCGTACGAGGACTTTTGCGCCAATCAGGAGGCGGTCGAGAAGTTTACGCTCGACAAGCCCGCGCTTGTCTGCCGTTGGCGCATGTCCAACAAAAAGGTGCCCATGCTCAACCGTCACATTCGCGCGCTGTCCGAGCGTCTGGTGCAGGGCGAGCCGCTTACCCATAACATGCTCAGCTGGGCCAAACAGCACGTTGAGTGGTCGCTTGCCGAGGGCGATTACACCGCGCGCGACGGCGTGCTCATGCTGGTGATCGACATCAACGGCAACGCCGCCATGACGGTGGGGGAGTACGAGCCGCTGGCCGATACGTCGGCCAAGGCGCTGCGTGCCCGTTCTGCCGAGGCTCGCTCCGAAGCCGACGAGACCGGCGTGGCGCCCGAGCTGCTCGCTGCCGTCAACAACGGTGAGCTTGCCTTTGTGGCGCCGGGGGACGAGTGCCTGTGCGGCACGGCGACGCTCATCGAACAGCTGGCCCAGACCAAGGGCATCCCAGTCACGCGCGTAGACATTCCCGCGCAGCTCAAGGGTGCCTTGTTCCTGGTGAGCGACGAGCACGGCGTGGTCCCCGCAACCGAGACGGACGCCGCGGAGGCCGACGCCGCCACGGTCGCCTTCTTTGCCGACGGCTACGAAAAGCTCCGTGCCCGCCGCTCCTAACCTCAAGGCGGGGTGGGCTTACTGAAGCGAGCGAGCGCGTTCGATGGCGTAGGCGAGCGACAGCTGCTCCATCTCCGGGGCGCATTTGTAGCTCAGTCCGGTGAGAGCTGTCACCTTATCGAGGCGATATCGAATTGTGTTCGGGTGCTGGCTGGTCTGCTTGGCGGTTTGCTCGATACGTCGGTCGTTCTCGATGAATGCGGCGAGCGTTGATTCCAGTTCGCTGCCATGCTCGCTGTCGTGCTCGCGTATCGGCGAGAGAATCGCCTCCGAGAACGATCGCATCTCCGGGGTTTCCGCAAAAGGCATCACGGTTTTCAGGATGCCGAGCCGCGTATAGCGGACGGGACCCTCGGCTCGTTGACAAGATAGGCGCTGTGCGTAAATCGCCTGCGAGATCGCCTGCGCCACCGCCTCGTCTCCAAACAGAATATCGCTGATGCCGAGCCCTTCCGCTCCGCCATCGATGTCGCTAGCCTCGATGAGCTCCGTGAGCGCCTGCACGATTCGCTCTACATCGAGCGTCTGTTCCGAGTCACTTGTCGCTACGAATAACAAACCTCCGTCGTAGGGTGCCAGCATGTTGTGGCATCCGGCGAGGGTCGATTTTGCACAGAGACGTTCGATTTGCAAAAACGTACGCGGGTCGAGGGGCTCTGCAAACGATGCGAACAGGGCGACCGCTTCGTCCAGAAATGACGGGTTGAGACCTCGGATGCGTCGGCAGATGGACTCGGGCGATACGTCTGTCCTCAGGGCATCGATCTCGCGCTGCGCGAAGTCGATGGACGCGAGCTGCTCGATATGCCGTTTGACCTCATAGATGATGCTGTCAAAGAACAGTGAGTCGTCGGTCGTGAGAAAGACCGGGTAGTGCCGCGCGTTGGCGTAGCGGATGGCTTGGTCGGGAATCGGGATGTGCAGGACGTTTTTGATGATGAGACCGCTCGTTCCCTTGGCGACGAGGTATTTCACGGCTTCAGTGATGAGGTACGG
>CAJMOL010000255.1 GCA_905215095.1 uncultured bacterium
TCGACACCATCAAGTCGCTCGTCGAGTCCAACCATGTGGTGATCTCCTGCGGCGGTGGCGGCATTCCCGTCACCAAGGCCCAGGGCAACCACCTTAAGGGCGCTGCCGCCGTCATCGATAAGGACTTTGCGGCCGAGAAGCTCGCCGAGCAGCTCGATGCCGATGCCCTGATTATCCTGACGGCCGTGGAGAAGGTTGCCATTGGCTTTGGCACCGACCACGAGCAGTGGCTCGACACACTGAGCGCTGCCGATGTTAAGCGTCTGTCCGAGGCCAACGAGTTCGGTCGTGGCTCCATGCTGCCCAAGGTCCAGGCCGCCTCGACGTTTGCCGAGAGCAAGCCGGGCCGCACGGCGCTCATCACGCTGCTCGAGAAGGCGCGTGACGGTCTTGCCGGCAAGACCGGTACCACGTTTACCGGCGACGCTGAGTAGGCATATCTGCACCATTGAGGAGGGTGCCCTGCGTCGCGGGGCGCCCTCCTTTGTGCTATGGAGAGCCAAGGGGCGTTCGCTGGAAAACGAGTGCGTGCCTGTTCCGACGGAGTGCGAGCTTGCTATGGTGGGTATAGCAACTATGGTGTCCAAGGCAGCCAGGGGAGGTTTGCGGAGATGAAACTCGGTTGCGTCATTATGGCTTCGGGCGAGGGCAAGCGGTTTGGCTCTAACAAGATGCTTGCCGATATCTATGGCGAGCCGCTGATTGCCCGGACCATCGATTCGGTTCCCCGGGGCTTTGACGTCGTGGTTTCGACGCGTTGGCCCGAGGTCGCCCGGATTTGCGAGGACAAGCATTGCCCGTGCGTGCTGCACGATGGCGAGCTGCGCAGCGAAAGCGTCCGTGCGGGCCTTTCGTGGGGAGTCGAACGCAACTGGAAAGGTTGCCTCTTTTTGCCGGGCGACCAGCCGCTCGTGAGTTCGGATTCTTTTGATGCCATGGTTCGTGCATTTGACGAGCGTGGCCGCAAGCATCCGGTGCGTCTTGCGTGCAACGGTGAGCCTTCGAGCCCGGTGCTCTTTCCGGCGGAACTGTTCGATGCACTTATGTGTCTCGAGGGCAAGGACGGCGGCGGTTCGATTCTCAAAGGTTGCGTCGACGTTGCGCTGGTCGAGGCGCGTGCCTACGAGCTGTGGGACGTCGATACCGTCAAGGGACAGCGACGCATAACGGAGCATATCGCCGCCTGCTCGTATTTTGATCGCGTGGCCAACTGTATTAATCAATAAGGAGCAACATGATCATCATCAAAAACGGCGCGCTCGTGACGCCACAGGGGCTTCGCCGCGCCGATCTTGCCATGGATGGCGATAAGATCGTGCGGATCGCCGCGGCGATTGAGCCGGGCGAGGGCGATACCGTCGAGGACGCCGCGGGCTGCTGGGTATTCCCCGGCTTTATCGACGGCCACACGCACATGCAGTGCTGGACCGGCATGGATTGGACGGCCGATAGCTTTGAGACCGGCACGCGCGCGGCTGCCTGCGGCGGCACGACGACCATTGTGGACTACGCGACGGCCGATCGCGGCGTGACCATGCCCGATGCCTTGGCCGAGTGGCATCGCCGTGCCGACGGAACCTGCACGGCTAACTACGCCTTTCATATGGCGCTCGCCGAGTGGAACGAGCGCAACCGCGCCGATCTTTCGGCCATGCGCGAGGCGGGCGTATCGTCGTTCAAGACCTACTTTGCCTACGATCATCTGCGCCTGGACGATGCCGAGACGCTCGAGGTGCTCGAGGAGCTCAAGCGCCTGGGCGGTATCCTGTGCGTGCATTGCGAGAACGGCACGCTGGTGAATGAACTGCAGAAGCGCGTGTTTGAGCATGGTATTCACGGGCCCGAGGGCCATGCGCTCAGCCGTCCAGACGTGTGCGAGGCCGAGGCCGTGAGCCGTCTGCTGTATCTGGCGCACTTGGCCGGGGACGCTCCGGTCAACGTGGTGCACCTTTCGACCAAGCTGGGGCTCGAGGCCATCCGTGCCGCCAAGGCGCGCGGGCAGAAGAATATCTATGTCGAGACCTGCCCTCAGTATCTGATGCTCGACGATACTTGCTACTTGGAGCAGGGTGAGGACGGCTTTGCGGGTGCCAAATATGTGATGAGTCCGCCGCTGCGCCATGCCGGCGACCGTGCGGCTCTGCGCGAGGCGCTTGTGGCCGGCGAGATCGATACGATTGCGACCGACCACTGCAGCTTTAACCTGCATGGGCAAAAGGACCGCGGGCGCGACGATTTCCGTGCGATTCCCAACGGCGGGCCCGGTGTGGAGCATCGTCCCGTCGCGATTGCCACGAGCTTTGAGGGGCAACTGGGCCCCGAGGATCTGTGCCGCTTGATGAGCGAGAACCCGGCGCGCGTCTTTGGCATGTATCCGCGCAAGGGCTGTCTTGCCGAGGGCGCCGATGCCGACGTGTGCGTGTGGGATCCGAGCGCTCGTTGGACGATCAGTGCCGCGACGCAGCATCAGGCCGTGGACTACACGCCGCTCGAGGGCTTTGAGGCGCATGGCCGCGCCAAGGCCGTGTTTGTGAACGGCGTGCTGGCGGCACGCGACGGCGAGCCCACCGGAGCCCAACCCGGCCGCTACGTCCCCCGCTAGCAGGAAGATCACCGGATTCCCCTCCGCAGTTGCGGTGGAATAGTTCCTGTTTAGCCGCCAAATAGGCCGTTTCAGGAACTATTTCACCGCAACTTATAGGTCTGCTGGGGCAGCGCCGGCTATTTGAGGCTGGTGGCGACGACGGAGCGGCCGAGGGCTGTCTCGAAGCGATCGGCCATAGCCGGGTCGCTGAGCGTGTCGACTTGGTTGAGCATGATGCGGGCATTGCTGAGGTTCAGCATCCGTAGCTCGGCATTGAGCACCATGGCGACGCGCTCTGGGGTGGCAGTG
>CAJMOL010000256.1 GCA_905215095.1 uncultured bacterium
GGATCGAGCGCCGAGGTCGGCTCGTCAAACAGGATGATGGGCTGCTTGGTGCACAGGGCACGGGCGATGGCGATGCGCTGCTGCTGACCGCCCGAGAGATTCTGCGGATACTCACCGGCCTTATGCGCCATGCCGACGCGCTTGAGCGCGGCGATGGCAATCTCGGTCGCCTCCTCCTTGCTTTTCTTTTGCAGCTTGATGGGCGCGAGCGTCAGGTTGCCCAACACCGTCATGTTGGGATACAGGTTGAACTGCTGAAACACCATGGAACTATACTTGCGAGCCATCTCCAGGTGATTCTTTTTGGTGAGCGGTGTACCGTCAATGACGACCTCGCCCGACGTGGGCTCCTCAAGATAATCGACGCAACGGATGAGCGTCGACTTACCCGAACCGGAAGGCCCGATCATTACGAGCTTCTCGCCGCGCTTGACGGTGAGGTTGATATCTTTGAGCACATGCAGGTCGCCAAAGTACTTGTTGAGATGCTTGATCTCGATCATGTCTGCCATGAATGTCCCTTCCCTGCGTTTACATGAGTTGAACTATTGTACGGAAAGAACCACGTTTCCGCAGACCACACTACATTCCCGTAAAGAACCCGCAACCTTCCACCTGCTCGTCGGCACTCATTGGGGACAGGCTTAAATGAGTGCCCGCTCATTGGGTACTCATTTAAGCCTGTCCCCAATGAGTGCCCGGCCAGCAAAAAGGGGCGCGACCATGACGGCCACGCCCCCTCAACATCAACTATGTACCGCTCGGCCCTTAAGCCAGCTTTGCGCCGACGATCTTTGCTGCGGCCGGCTTATCGAAGTTGCCGCCGGTGGCCTTGCCGAGTGCACCCATGACCTGGCCCATCTGCTTCTTGGACGTGGCACCCAGCTCGGCGATAACCTGCTCGACCAGGGCCTCGAGCTCCTCGCCCGAAACCTGCGCGGGCAGCAGGCTTTCCAGAATCTTGACCTGCTCGGTCAGGTTGTCGGTACGCTCCTGGTCGGTGCCGGCCTTGATGGACATCTCCAGTGTCTCGCTCGTCTGCTTGATCAGACGCTTGATCATGCTGTTGACGTCTTCCTCGGTCACATCGCGGCGCTCGTTGACCTCGATGTTCTTCACCTCGGCCTTAACCTGGCGAATGATGGACAGGCGAACCTTGTCCTTGGCCTTCATGGCCGCAATCATTTCCTTCTGCAGCTCTTCGTTGGTCATCTGCAAATCCTCCTCAATAGTGCGGACGGCACTCGCACGAGCGCCGCCCCATGATTACTCAGTCGTCGACGAATCGTCGGTCGAACTCTTGGTGACGCCCTTCAGGCTGACGTTGTACGGCACGTCCTTGGGCATGGGGTTAACGGTGATGTCGGCATCCTTCTTGTACTGCTCCAGCCACTCGCTGTACGCGGTGCTTGCCGCCTGCGTCTTCACCACGTTGGAGACGTACTTCTTGATGGCCTTGGGCACCTGGTTGATGTCATCGACCTGATTATCGACATGGAAGTAGTCGGTGCACTTGATGATGTGATAACCATAGGTCGACTCGACGACGTCGCTCACATCGCCCTTGTTGAGTCCCTCGAGCGCCGCCTGGTAGCTGTCGACGAAGGTGGTGAGCTTGTCCCAGCCCACATCGCCCTTCTTATCCTTGGAGCCGGTATCGTCGGAGTACTGCTCCACGGCGTCCTCAAAGCTCAGCTCGCCGGAGTTGATCTTGTCCAGGCACTCCTGCGCCTTGGCCTTGGCGGCAGCCTTGTCCTCGTCGGAAGCATCGGAATCGACCTTGATCAGAATATTCGACGAACGACGGGCGTCATTGTAGTTGGACAGGTTCTCGTTGATGTAATCGACGATCTCGCTGTCCTTGGGCTTGCTGGTGGGCGCCACGGCATCCTTGAGTTTCTGCTGCGCCAGGCTCTCCTTGAGCGAGTCCTTGTAGGTGTCCTCGGTGTATCCATAGGTCTTAAGCGTCTTCTTAAAGGCCTTGGCGCCGCCGGCACTCTTGCAGGCGTCCTTCCAGGCCTTCTCGACCTCCTCGTCCGAGACGGTCACGCCGTTTTCCTTCTGCGCCTGCTGAAGCAGGATCTGCTGCGCGTAGGAGTCGATGAGCTGCTTGCGATACTTCTTGGGTGTGAGGTCGTTGTCGACCAGGTACTGCGCCCAGTCCTTGTCCTTGGTGTAGCCGTAGGACGTGCGCATGCTCATGATCTGCTTGGTCACGGTGTCCTCGGTGAGGTTGGTGCCGTTGATAGTGGCAGCCACACCGCCGGTGAGCTTATAGCCCGAGCCGGCGCTTTCGGTCTGCGACATCAGGCCGGAGCACGCCATGGCCGAAACGGAGAGCAGCATCGCCAGCACGCCGATGACCACCAGGACAATCTTGACGGTCTTAGACACGTACGTCTTGCGCTGCTTCTTGCGAGAGCTGGAGGCAGCGCGGGCCTGCTGCTCGGGCGTCGGCGCGGCCTCGGAGTTCTTTTTCTTATTTGCCATAGTTGGCCTTTCGCATAACGAATCGAACAAACGCCATTGTGTCACAACGCGGCCCCCGCGACACGCTTGGTGCATTGGGGACAGGTTAATCTGCACCATTTTGGTGCAAAGGGGACAGCTCTGGCACTTGGCACTTGGGGACGTTCTTTATATGCCGGCACTTCGGGACTGTCCCTTACTGCCGGCAGAAAAGGAACGTCCCCAAGTGCCGACTCAGCCCCACCTTAGAAGTGGCGGCGGATGGCGTCGACCATGCCCTGGGGCGTGGTCTGGCCGAGCACGTCGGCTGCGGCATCGGCGTCCATAAAGATGTTCATGAGCGCCTGCAGGGCCTCGACCTGGCCGCCCGGCTCGGCAATACCCAGATTGATGACGATCTGCACCGGCACCGGAGCGCC
>CAJMOL010000257.1 GCA_905215095.1 uncultured bacterium
TCATGCCGTCCTCTTTGAATGACAAGTTGTCGCTCTGGTGCCCGCGCAGCGTCGACTGGTCCGCCGTTCGTTAGAACGGCGGAACGAAGGGCAGCGTCGAGCTGTTACGCGGTTTGGTAAAACCGCGTAACGACCCAACTACATCAAGTTGCAAACAGCTGCTGCGAAGGCCACAGGATCCTCGGGGAGGATGCCCTCGACCAGCAGAGCCTGGTCATAGAGCAGACCGGAGTACTGCTTGATCTTGTCGGCGTCGCCCGCCTTCTGAGCAGCGACGAGCTTGGCAAAGACCGGGTGCTTGGCGTTGAGCTCGAGCACGCGCTGGCTCTTGGGCATGCCGTCGGGCGCGCCCTCGGGTCCCTTCTGGAGCACCTTCTCCATCTCGAGCGAAAGCGGGCCCTCGGTGGTAATGCAGGCGGGGGCATCGGTCAGGCGCGCGGAGACGGCAACCTTCTCGACCTTGTCGCCGAGCGCCTCCTTCATGGCGTTAAAGAGGTCCTCGTTCTCCTTAGTGGCGTCCTCGGCCTCCTTCTTCTCGTCATCGGTCGCCAAGTCAAGATCGCCGGTCGCGACGTTCTTGAGCTCCAGGTGACGATCTTCGACCTCAGGCTCGGCACCATCGGCAACTGCCTTCTCGGCAGCCTCGCGAGCAGTGTCATCCTCGTAGACCTTGGGCATATCGGCAGCCACGTACTCACGCATGGCCTGGAAGGTGAACTCATCCACGTCCTGCGTCAACAGCAGTACATCGTAGCCGCGGTCGAGCACGCCCTTCACGACGGGCATCTTGGCCAGACGCTCGCGCGAATCGCCGGCGGCATAGTAGATTGCCTTCTGGCCCTCGGGCATGCCCTTGGCATACTCGGCAAGGGTGATCATCTTCTGCTCCTTGGCAGACCAGAACAGCAGCAGGTCGGCGAGCTCGTCGGCCTTCATGCCATAGCTCGAGTAGATGCCGTACTTAAGACCGCGACCAAAGTTCTCAAAGAACTTCTCGTATGCCTCGCGGTCGTTGTCGCGCATGTCCTCGAGATCGGCGGTGATCTTCTTCTCGACACGCTTGGCAATGGCCTTGAGCTGACGATTCTGCTGCAGCGTCTCACGCGAAATATTGAGCGTCACGTCGGCAGAGTCCACGACACCGCGCACAAAGTTGTAGTAGTCGGGCAGCAGGTCGTCGCACTTCTCCATAATCAGCACGTTGGAGCTGTAGAGCGCCAGGCCCTTCTCGTAGTCCTTGCTGTACAGATCGAACGGAGCGCGACCCGGCACAAACAGCAGGGCGTCATACTCGAGCGTGCCCTCGGCATGGAAGCTGATGGTGCGCGCAGGATCGTCAAAGTCGTGGAACGTGGACTTATAGAACTCGTTGTAATCCTTCTGCTCAACGTCGGAGCTGCGCTTTTTCCAGATCGGCGTCATGGAGTTGATGGTCTCGAGCTCCTGATAGTCCTCGTACTCGGGCTTATAGTCGTCGCCGGCGTCCTCGGGCTTGGGCTTCTGGCGACTCTTGCTCACCATCATCTGGATCGGGTAGCGCACATAGTTGCTGTACTGCTGAATCAGGCTCTTGAGGCCCCACTCGGTCAGGAAGCGATCGTAGGTCTCGGCCTCGCCATCGGCATCGAGCTTCTCGTTCTCGCGCAGCGTCAGGATGACATCGGTACCGTGCTCAGCACGCTCGCCATCCTCGATGGTGTAGCCCTCAAGGCCGTCGGACTCCCAAACGTGGGCGGTATCCTCGCCATAAGCGCGGCTGACGACCTTCACGTGGCTGGCGACCATAAAGGCGGAGTAGAAACCCACGCCAAACTGACCGATGATGTCGACATCGGAACCCTGCTGCTCGGCGTTCTCGGTCTTAAACTCCTCGGAGCCGGAATGGGCGATGGTGCCCAGGTTGCGCTCGAGCTCCTCGGCGGTCATGCCGATACCGTTATCCGAAATAGTGATGCTGCGGGCGTCCTTATCAAAGGAGACACGGATGGCCAGGTCGCCCTGGTCGAGTTTGACACTCGGATCCTGAAGGCTCTTAAAGTTGAGCTTGTCGACGGCATCGCTCGCGTTGGAGATAAGCTCGCGCAGGAAGATTTCCTTATTGGTGTAGATGGAGTTGATCATGAGGTCGAGCAGTTTTTTGCTCTCGGTCTTAAATTGACGCATGTGCAGTCCTTTCGCGCTACCCCCGTCCGCAAAAACGGCCCGGTCGCCCGAGCCGCATCGCAGACCTGCTATGTTCAGACTTAGATTTTATAACCCATTAGCGCGCATATATACATGCGGAATCGAAAAACTGCATGTCTAAGCGCTCCGATGCGCCAATTGCCAAGGAGTGTCCCCAGCTGCCGGCAGAAAAGGAACGTCCCTATCTGCCATCTACGCGCTTGGCCATCCAGACATGGGGTTGGCCCTCGTCTTCGTAATCTACCGGGGCAATTTGCGTGTAGCCCGCCTTTACATAGAGCGGTAGCACGTATTCCTGCGCATGCAGCTTAATAAGCTTAGCGCCGGCATTGCGTGCGCACGCAGCACTGGCCTCGACGATCGCACTCGCCAGACCGCGACGGCGCATGCTCGGCAGCACAGCCACGCGCCCCATAATATAGGTCTCCCCCGCTGCGACGCCTTCGTCCAAGTCGCACGCCGGCGAAACCGGAGCCTCTGAATCTGCCGCGCGCTCAAGCTCTTCGGGAAACACGCGCGAGCAACCGGCAAGCTCGCCGTCTACATAGAACGTCACATGAATGCAGCTCTGATCCTCGTCGATAGCGTCGAACTCATTCTCGTAGCCCTGCTCGTCCATAAAAACGACGCGGCGCACCAACGCCGCGTCATCAAAGCATCCCGTCTTAAGTTGGATATCCATGGCTGCCCCTTCATTCAATGC
>CAJMOL010000258.1 GCA_905215095.1 uncultured bacterium
ATTTGACGCTGCGTCAGCCTGAAGCCGCCCTCGTCCTTTTCCGGCGCAGTGATCGCCGCAAGAAGGTCGGACGCAGACTGCATGCGCTCGCCGGGAGCAAGGCGCATGGCCCGCGCGATGGCGCGCCACGTCGCGAAGTTGCCGGCGCTCGCCCCGCTCCTCAGCGCGGTGATGGTCCTCGTGGAGATTCCCGTCCTATCGGACAGCTCGGCGACGGTGGTTCCCGTCTCCCTCATCCTCGCCTTCAGCTTGGCCCCGGAGCTGGGGTCCTTCACCGGCGAGAGCGGTGTGGTGCAGGCCATGGCCCTCCTTCTTCTGTCAATGTGCTGCGGCATATCCTACCACGCGAAATGCCGCCTGTGGCAACGAGACGCTATTCTCGGGGCACTTCCATGCATCGCCCTGCACCGACTGGTCCAAGGCCCGCAGCGCCCCGCAAATCTAATCTCATGGCCTTCAGGCGGCATTTCCAACTCTGGCGCAGTGCGCGATTTCGATTTCGATTTCGATTTTCAAATTGTGATTTTGATTTCGATTTCGATTTCGATTTCCGATTTTGATTTCCGATTTCGATTTCGGTTTCGGCCCCCTGTTCCCATCTCACCACCCGAACGACTTGTCCATCTCGGCGTACACGTCGCGGGTCATGCGGTGCCTGCCCGTGTCGACCTTGAGCGGGCGGCACATGCCGAGGATGCGGTTGTACGTGCGCCTGTCGGCCACGTCGCCCTCCCCAGCCAGCTGCTCCCTCGTGAGGTTGCTCGTGACGATGGTCGGGCGGTGCAGCTGGTAGCGCATGTCGACGATGCTGTAGACCGTCTCCTTGCCGAAGCTGCTGGTGCGCTCGGCCCCGAGGTCGTCGAGGACTAGCAGCTCCGCGTCGGTGAGCAGGCGGACGGCCGTCGAAACCTCGTCGTACCTGCGGCTCAGCACCCACGGCATCGAGCGGCACACGACGCGCATCCCGCGGTCGAGCGCCTCGTTGGCGATGCAGCAGGCGAGGAACGTCTTGCCGCTGTCTGGCGGGCCGAACATGAGCAGCCCGTTCCTCTGGGCCGGCAGCGTGGCGGCGTACCTGCGGCACTTGTCGACGAGGTCGCCGCCGTACTTCCCGTCGTCGTGGGCGAAGTCCATCAGTCGCATCTCCGGGGCGACGAACGCCGTCTCGGCGCGGGCCTCCAGCGAGGCGCACCGGCATTTCACCGGGACCTTCACCGGGCGGGTCCTGTCGTATACGACGCGCTCGACGGGATGGCCGCACTTGGGGCACATCTCGACGTCCACGTCACATCACCGAGTCCAGTGCGCTGAGGACCGCGCTGTCCATGCGGGCCGGCCTGGCCTTCGCGCCATCGCGCCTCGCCCAGTTGAGGATGGTACTGTAGTGCGACTTGTACGACTTGCCCGTGGACGACAGGTACCAGCTCAGGTTGTCGATGCGCTCGGACCAGTCGGGGAAGCGCTCCTTGAGCTTGGCAAGCTCGTCGTCGGTGAGCAGGACGTTGCCGTTCTCGCCGTGCCTGTGCTTCTGCGGTTTCGGCTTCCCCTTGGCGCTCGCCGCGGCGGCATCGCCGCCCGGCCCCGCGGACGCGGGAATACGTTCAGGATCAGGTTGAGTATCAACCCTAGAGGAGTTACTACTCTCTCCTAACCTATCCTTACCTAACCTATCCTCTGTATACAATTTGTATACAGGCTTCGGCGAAGTGAACATATCCGCAGGTCGGACGCCGGTGTCGCGCAAAGTGTACGACTTGTTCTCGTCAATGTAGCACATGGCTAACTCTTCTTGGTACCGAGTCGCGTGCCGGCGGTCCGCTGGGACGTAGTTGTTGATCCACCACGCCTTGATGACAGCAGCGCCCGACGGGAACTCCAGGATGAACTTCTTCGACGCCAGCAGGCGCAGGTCGTCCTCCGAGGCCCCGCACATGCGGCGGACGGCCCTGGGGTTGTTGATGAACCCCCAGTCGTCCGCCGCCATGCCGAGGTGGAGGTACAGCGACTGCGCCGAGCACGGCATGTCCATGAACGAGTCGGACTCGACGATGGACTTCGAGAACATTCGCCTCTCCGCCATGCCTTACCCCCTATCAATAAAATCTAGTTTTCGATGACTTCCATAGTCATCGCTTCATAGCGCCGAGCACGTCGCCGACGATAGCCGCATCAGGAGAAGCCAAGTACCTCATCGTATCGGGAAGCTCGAAGCAGAGCGTGATGAGGCCAACTAGCGCGATGGTCATGAACACAAGCATGATGTAGAAGCGCAACATGCCATCATCCGAGGAATCATCGCAATCGCGATACTCCCTGAGAGTCTTCATGAGCACGCAGGACGAGACGGCAAGCGCCACCGCTGCCAGTAGACAGGCCGAGCCATTCTCCGCGACTTTCATGGCCGCCCACTTCGGAGCGAACTCCGACAGATGCGCGAGCAGGTAGTCGGCACCTACGCCGAGCTGGTTGGCGATCTCCTTGATGGCATCAGAATTCATATGACGGCTCCTTCCGCTCCATGTACTTGCAATAACGGGTTCCGCGAATCTCCGAGCAGAACGTGTGGTCGAGTTCGTCACCCTCCAGCCTCTCGTAGAGGTCGCGGTACCCCTTGCAGTCGCAGAACCCAGTGCCTCGGGCGCTGTCATGGTGGATGCACGTCTTACAGGTCGGAAGGAGGAGACGCCTGATATACAGAATCGGGTGACGCCAGAAGCTAATCATCGACAACCATCCTTCCGCACTTCGGGCACCAATTCCACTCGCCTTGAACGTAGTAACCTTCGCAATCCTCGACCACGCAACCACAGACAGAGCACTCGAAGCCGTTTTCGCAGGCACCCATCTCGTTCTCGTCGTAAA
>CAJMOL010000259.1 GCA_905215095.1 uncultured bacterium
GCCGCGGGCACAAGCGCCCCCGGCATGCCCGCATCGGCCGCCAGTGTGGCCATGACCTGCGCAAGTCGCATGCGCGCTTCGTCGGCAGTAATACGGGCCGGCGTCGTGACCTCGCACGTCGCGAGCGGGCGCTCCTGCGCCGCGGCCGAATCCTCTGCAAACAGGCCAAAGCGAATGAACGTGTTGCCCACGTCGACCGTCAATATATATGCGTACCCATTAAGCATCGTCGGCGCTCCTTTCGTCTGCCCAGCAGTATATCGCCTACCTAAACCAGTCATCCCAAAATGACTACCTTGCCGCTATACTGGTGCGCGGTCGTTTGCGAGCTCACGCGGCGGCCCTTGGTAACCCGACTTCCCGCGCCGTATCCGTAACGGCGCTCCCGGGGGAAGCGGATATACGCAAAGGAGTTTTATATGAGCAATCCCTCGAACCGCGCTTCGATGCGCGGGCAACTTACGCTGCGCGGCGTCGTCATCGGCGTCCTTGGCTGCGTGATCATCACGGCAAGCTCGGCCTACACCGCCCTCAAGATGGGCGCACTCCCCTGGCCGATCGTCTTCGCTGCCGTCATCTCGCTGTTCTTCCTTAAGCTCATGGGCAATGCCAGCCTCAACGAGGCCAACGTCACCCACACCATCATGTCCGCGGGCGCCATGGTCGCCGGCGGCCTAGCGTTTACCATCCCGGGTGCCTGGATGCTGGGCTATGCCGACCAGATCAGCTGGCTCGACATGTTTATCGTGGCACTCGCCGGCACCATCCTGGGCCTGCTGGCCACCGCGCTCATCCACCGTCACTTTATCGTGGATGCCGCGTTGGAGTTCCCCACCGGCAACGCCGCAGCTCAGACCCTGCGCGCCACCGAGGCCGGCGGCAAGACCGGCAAGCAGCTCTTTGGCTCTATGGCCATCGCAGGCATCTACAGCGTGCTGCGCGACGCCCTGGGCGTGGTACCCAGCATGCTATGCACGCTCAACATTCCCGGCGTGACCTTTGGCATCTACAACTCGCCCATGCTGCTCTCCGTCGGCTTCCTCGTGGGATTCGCCCCGGTCGCCTTCTGGTTTGCCGGCGCCCTGCTGGGCAACTTTGGCATCATCGTGGGCGGCACCGCTGCCGGTCTGTTCGACGTTGTGACTGCGCAGGGCATCGTCAAGTCCCTGGGCATGGGCCTCATGATGGGCTTTGGCGTCGCCGTCGTCCTTAAGGACATCCTGCCGCAGGTCGCCGGTATCGTCCGCGGTCTTGCCGCCGACAGCTCCACCGACACCGACGAGCAGTCGCTCATCTCGGGCTCCCTTAAGCTCGACGCCGGTATCATCGGCCTGGGCGCTGCCGCCATCGCCGTGATCATCGCCATCGTGCTTGACCTTGGTCCCGTTCCGGCCGTCATCGTGACGCTGTTCACCTTTGTCACCACCATCATGAGCGCACAAAGCTGCGGCCAGACGGGCATCGACCCCATGGAGATCTTCGGCCTCATCGTCATGCTCATCGTTGCCGCCTTCGCGCAGCTCGCTCAGGTCAAGCTGTTCTTTATCGCCGGCATCGTAGCCGTGGCGTGCGGCCTTGCGGGCGACGTCATGAACGACTTTAAGGCCGGCGCCGTACTGGGCACCAACCCGCGTGCGCAGTGGATCGGCCAAGCCATTGGCGGCATCGTGGGCGCCCTGGTCGCCGCAGCCGTCATGGTCGCGCTCGTCACCGCCTATGGCCCGGACGCCTTTGGCCCCGACAAGAGCTTCGTTGCCGCACAGGCAAGCGTGGTCGCCACCATGGTCTCGGGCATCCCGAGCGTGCCGTGGTTCGCAGGCGGCTTTATCGCCGGCATCGTCATGTACTGGCTCGGCATTCCGGCCATGATGATCGGCCTGGGCGTGTACCTGCCGTTCTACATGTCGCTCACGGCCTTCCTGGGCTCCTGCGTTAAGCTCGCCTACGACAAGTGGGCCGCTCACCGCGACGCCGAGGCCGGTCTTTCGGACGAGGAGAGGGCTGCCAAGGACGCCGCCTTCCAGGAACAGGGCCTGGTTGTCGCCAGCGGCCTGCTGGGCGGCGAGTCTATCGTCGGCGTTATCCTGGCGTTTATCTCTGTTGGCCTGAGCCTGCTGGGCTAAACCAAACAACAACGCACCCGTGCAGAGCGCGGGGTCGGAGACCATCCGGCCCCGCGCTTTTTGTATCTGCCGAAACCCTCGGCAGTACTCGTATGTGGCGTGTCTTCCTTTGCCTGCTCGCCTAAGTTCCATGTCAAGATGACCGCCACGGGCGCCACGGTGTAGAGTACATGCTGCGAACGCACCCGCGTTCCTGTGGCAATACGAGGTGGACATGGAACTCGACAAACAACAGCTCAAGCGACTGCGCGAGCGCCATCATCGGCGCCATGGCATCCGCCCCGCCCACAGCGAGGCCATGGAGAACGCAAGCCGCTTTCTAAAGCAGGCATTCAACATTCGCGAGGGTCGCGCGCCCTACCACGTGATTCGCAAGCGCTTTGTAAACGGGGCACGCCTGACCGGCTCTCACCTGTGCATCCTCATCATCGCCATGCTCATCGCAAGCATCGGCCTCGATATCGACTCGGACATCGCCATCGTGGGCGCCATGCTCATCTGCCCGCTCATGGGCTCGGTTCTTGCCATGGCATACGGCATCGCCACGCTCGACCGCGAGATTGCCGTCGAGGCCGTCGCCGGCCTCGTGCTGCAGATGGCTTTTTGTCTAATCACGTCCACGCTGTATTTTAAGCTCTCGCCCCTTGGCACCACCACGGCCGCCATCATCGACAACTCGACACCCACCGTCTGGGACCTTACCGTCGCACTCGCAGGCGGCTTTGCAGGCG
>CAJMOL010000260.1 GCA_905215095.1 uncultured bacterium
CTTTCATCACATTTATTGCAATGTGACAAAGGGACAGTCCCTTTGTCACCCGCACAAAAATGGGCGCGCCAACGGCGCGCCCATTCACTCTATTTATATCAGCCCCGCCTGACCCGAACGGCCGAGTCGTCTGGCCGGGGAAGCCCCGAGTCGCCGGGGTGCTTGCTCAAAATGAGTTCCACACGCAAAGAAGGCCACTAAATGTGGCCTTCGTCTTGCGCAGGACTGTTTGAAATTTTGAGGAAGCACCCGCCCTGCCGGGGCTCCAGGGTTCCCGCTTACGAGAGCGACGTTCTCAGCAACTCGTTGAAGAGCTTCGGGTTGCCCTTGCCGCGGCTCGCCTTCATGCACTGGCCCACCAAAAAGCCGATGACCTTCTGGTTGCCGTCGCGGTACTGCTGCGCCTGCTCGGCACAGTTTGCCAGCACCTCGTCCACGATCGGCTGCAGCGCGCCGGCATCGCTCACCTGACGCATACCGCGCTCGTCGACGATCTTGTTGGGGTCATCGCCAGTCTGGGCCATGGCCTCAAAGACCTCGTGCGCCTGGTTGGAGCTGATGGCATCGGTCGCCAGCAGCTTGGCGAGCGCTGCCACCTGAGCCGGCGCGATGCCGGACTCGGCGAGCGACACACCCGCGCCCTTAAGGTAGGCGATCATCTCGTTGACCAGCAAGTTTGCGACCGTCTGGGCCTCCTTGCCAGCCATACCAGCAGCGGCAGCCTCAAAGAACTCGGCAAACTCGGGGTCGCCGGCAATCTGCTCGGCGTCGGCCGTTTTAATGCCAAAGTCGGCCTCAAAGCGGGCGCGCTTGGCATCGGGCAGCTCGGGGATCTCGCCACGGCAACGGTCGATAAACTCGTCGTCCAGATCGAACGGCGCCAGGTCGGGATCGGGGAACAGGCGATAGTCGTCGGCCGTCTCCTTCACACGCATGACCACGGTGCGCTTGCGGCTGGGCTCCCAGTGGCGGGTCTCCTGATAGATGATGCCGCCCTCCTCGAGCACCTCGGCCTGGCGGCAGATCTCGTAGGCAAGGCCGTCATGCAGGCTCTTAAACGAGTTGAGGTTCTTGAGCTCGGTCTTGGTGCCCAGCTTGGTCTCGCCGCGGCGTCGCAGCGACACGTTGCCGTCGCAGCGCATGGAACCCTTCTCCATGGAACAGTCCGAAATGCCCAGCGTCACAAAGATGCGACGGAGCTTCTCCATAAACAGGCGCGCCTCCTCGGGCGTGCGCAGATCGGGCTCGGTCACGAGCTCAATCAAAGGCGTGCCGCAGCGGTTGTAGTCGACGAGCGACTCGGCCGCGGCGGTAATGCGGCCCTCGGCGCCACCCACGTGGACCATCTTGGCGGCATCCTCCTCCATGTGGATGCGCAGGATGCGGATGGGCACCGTGTAGGAACCGTCCTCGCGACGCTCGGGCATCTGCAAGTTGGACGCGTCATAGCTGGCCAGATGGCCGGCACGCTGGTTGCCTTCGCGCATGGTCGACGTCATGGACGTGGACAGGCCCTCGGCGTTGGCCGAGGCGCTCGCCAGGCTCTGGGCCTCGGCCTCGCCAAACGCGCAGTCGGGGCGCTCGGCGGCACCGCGACCGGTCACGTCCAGGTCCAGATGACCGTACATGGCAAAGGCGACCGGACCCTGCGTGGTCTGGAAGTTCTTGGCCATATCGGGATAGAAGTAATGCTTGCGGTAGAACATCGAGTGACGCTGGATCTCGCAGTTGGTGGCGAGGCCGGCCTTGACGATGCTCTCGATGGCGCGCTTGTTGGGCACCGGCAGGGCGCCGGGCAGGCCCAGGCACACCGGGCACACGTTGGCGTTGGGCTCGTCATCGTGGCTGAGCTTGCAGTTGCAGAACATCTTGGTATCGAGTGCGGTGAGCTCGGTATGGATCTCCAGGCCAATCACGGCCTCCCAATCCTGCAGGACCTCGGAAAGCTCCTTCATTACAGCTCACCTCCCTTCCCGGCAAAATCGGGCGCGACGGAAAGCGCGGGCGCACCCGTGGCGGCATCGGCAAAGCCGCGCTCCAAGGCGCGGGCAAACGTGAGCAGCTGACGATCCTTAAAGGCCGGACCCACCAGCTGGGCAGAAACGGGCAGCTTGCTGTCCTCGCCCAGGCCCAGCGGCACCGAGATACCACCGTTGCCGCAAATGTTGAGCGAGATGGTGTACAGGTCGGAGAGGTACATCTGCGTGGGGTCGCTAATCTCGCCAAACTTAAAGGCCGTGCGCGGCGAGGCGGGCATGAGGATGGTGTCCACCTTGGCATACGCGGCGTCGTAGTCCTGCGTGATGAGCGTGCGGGCCTTTTGCGCGGCGTAGTAGTACTTGTCGTACACGCCCGAGCTCAGCAGGTAGGCGCCGAGCATCTGACGGCGCTTGGCCTCGGCGCCAAAGCCATGGGCGCGCGAAAGCGAGCTCTGGTCGGACAGGTTGGCGCAGCCCTCCTTCTGATAGCCGTAGCGAATGCCGTCGAAGCGGGCCAGGTTGGAGAACGCCTCGGCCGGGCCGATGACGTAGTAGGCGGCGATGGCGGCGTCCAGGTGCGGCAGGTCGACCTCGACCAGCTCGGCGCCCTGGTTCTGCAGCTCCTGGGCGGCGCGCTGAACAGCGACCTTGACCTCGGGCGTCAGGCCCTCGGCCTCCATAAACGCGGGGATGATGCCCACGCGCTTGCCCTCGATGCTGTCGTTGAGATGCTCGGTAAAGTCGACGGCGCAATCCTGGCTGGTGCAGTCGTACGGATCGTGGCCTGCGCCGGTAAGCGCGTTCATGGCCAGCGCGACATCCTCGACCGTGCGGCCAAAGGGGCCCACCTGGTCGAGCGACGAGCCAAAGG
>CAJMOL010000261.1 GCA_905215095.1 uncultured bacterium
CCGCCCTCATCCGGCCCTGCGGGGCCACCTTCCCCCTCGGGGGAAGGCTAAGGCTATTTATTTACTCATACCGCAGCGCTTCGATCGGGTCGAGCTTAGCGGCCTTGTTGGCGGGATAATAGCCGAAGAACACGCCGATGGCCATACTGAAGCCAACAGCAATCAGGATCGCAGCGATGCTGGGCTTGGCGGCATAGCCCACCACATTGCTGAGCACCGTGCCCAGCGCCAGGCCCAGCACAATACCGATGAAGCCGCCGATCAGGCAGAGGATGACGCTCTCGGTGATAAACTGCATACGGATGGCCGACGCAGGCGCGCCCAGCGCCTTGCGGGTGCCGATCTCGCGGGTGCGCTCCGTCACGGAGACCATCATGATATTCATAACGCCGATGCCGCCGACAAGCAGCGACAGCGCCGCGATGGCCGAGATGCCGAGCGAAACCGTGCTCATCATACTGCTCATCGAGTCGAGCAGGCTCGCCAGGCTCGATGCGCTGACCGTCCAGGAGTCGTTGCGGGTGTAGTAGCTGGCGAAGAAATCCCCCACCGTGTTGACGAAGTCCGTGACATTGACCGTGCCGCCGTTGGCCACAACGGTGATGCTCTGGTACCCTGCCCCCGCCCCGGCGATGGCCTTGGCAACGTCCAGCGGGATGTAAAAGTCCGTCTGGATGCTGTCGTCGTCGCTGCCGCCGAACATGCTGGAGTAGCTGTCCTCTGTGTATTTGTATACGCCCTGTATATAGAACGTGTACAGATCCTGGTTGATGGCCAGCGTGACCGCCTTGCCGATGGCGTCCTGCGCACTGCCGCCGATGGCCTGCTCGACGAACTTTTCCGACACGCAGGCGACCTTGCGCCCGGCGTCCCTGTCGTCGTCCAGCCAGCGTCCGTACAAAATCTGCGAATCATCGTCCCTGGCTGCCAGTGCCGCATGATTGATGCCGCTGACAGTGGCCGTGATGGTCGTGGTCGGGTCACCGTATTTGGCAGTCGTGCCGCTGCCCACCTGCTGGGTCAGTTCGATGTGATGGACCTGGGTCGGGAAAGCGGCTGTAAAATCGTTTATCATCGCATCGGTGATAAGGTCTGCGTCCGACGGTTTGGAATCCATAAACCGGCGCAGCCGGACGCCCTGGGACGTGCCCGACGTGTCGGAGCTGCTTTTCTGCGTTACCGTGACAGAAATGTTACTGGCACCCATGCCGGACATCGAGTCCATGACCGAGCCGGTCATACTGTTGCCGACGGTCTCGATGGCAATGACCGCCGCAATGCCGATGATGATGCCCAGCATCGTGAGCAGACTGCGCATTTTGTTGCTTCTGACGCTGGTCAGCGCCATGCCGATATTCTCAAAAAGCTGCACGTTCGCCGGTCCCCTTTCGTTCGCCCACGATCAGGCCGTCGCGCAGCGTCAGCACCCGCTGGCATTCCTCGGCCAACTCGGGGTTGTGCGTGATGAGCACGATGGTCTTGCCGCGTTCCTGGAGTTTGTGGAAGGTCTCCATCACGAGTGCTCCGGTGGCGGAGTCCAGGTTTCCCGTCGGCTCGTCCGCCAGGATGATGGGTGGGTCGTTGACGAGGGCGCGCGCGATGGCAACCCTCTGCATCTGTCCGCCCGAGAGCTCGGAGATGCGGTGGTCCCAGTGGTCGACCGGCAGCGTGACGGCTTGCAACGCATGGACGGCGCGCATCTCACGCTGAGCCCGCGGCACGTTGGTGTACGAAAGCGGCAGCATGACGTTTTCGATGACCGATAGGCGCGGCAGCAGGTTAAAGCTCTGAAAGACAAAGCCGATGCTCAGAGCGCGGACTTCGGTGAGCTCGTCATCATCGAGCTCGGCCACGTTAAGCCCTTGCAGGTAGTAGTCGCCTGCCGTTGGCTTATCCAGGCAGCCGAGGATGTTCATGAGCGTTGATTTGCCCGAGCCCGATGGGCCAGTGATGGCGACGAATTCGCCGGGATTTACCGCCAGGCTCACGTTGTGCAGGATATGGGCGCAGCCGGCCTCGCTCTCAAAAATGCGATGCACGTTGCGGATGTCGATGACGGGACGCATTACATGCCCTCGTCGGCAGACATGCTGCTAGAGTCGCCGCCGTCGGCCGTCATGCCTGCGCCGGTGTCCATCACGATGGTGTCGCCATCGCGCAGCTTGGTAACCGGCACGCCAGGGTTGATCTCGTTGCCCTGGTCGTCGTGCTTGACCTGCGTCTTGCCGACTACGGCTTCGTTGTCGTTTTGCGTCACGACGGTCACCTTGACGCGTCGGGTCTGTTTGCCTTCGCCGTCGGTTGCCACGTTGACGTAATAGTGCCCGCCATCCTCGGTCATGAGCGCCATGGTCGGCACCATCACCACGTCGTCGAGCTGCTCGGTCACCACCGATACCTCGGCCGTCATGCCCGGCTTCAGGCGCGCGTCGGGCGCCTCGATGAGGATGTCGACGTTAAAGGTTACGCTGCCGCCGCCACTGTTGGCGGCGTCGGAGTTTGCCACCGACGCGATAGCCGTGACGGTGCCCTGGCTCACGATATCGGGAAAGGCCGGATAGGTAACATTGGCGCTCTGGCCCACGGCGATCTTGGCGATATCCTTTTCACCCACCTGAACGGTGACCTTCATCTTGGAGAGGTCGGCGATCTGCATGCACTGCTTGCCGCCGCTCGTATCGCTTTCGCCCATGATCATGCCGCCTGTAACCGTGGCGCCCACTTTGGCATTGAGCTCCACGATGCTGCCCGAGCTCGGGGCCGTGACCGTACGGCTGGCGGCCTTGGCGTTCGCCTGATCAAGGTTTGCCTGGGCCGAAGCGAGGCTGCGC
>CAJMOL010000262.1 GCA_905215095.1 uncultured bacterium
TGCATGCTGCGCAGCAGCAACGTGTTGACGAGCGGCGCGTTGGCCGTACCGGCTGCGGCATCAACCGCCGCCTGCAGCTCGTCGGGGCTTCCCAGAGCAATGCCTGCCGCGCGACGGTCATCGATGATGCCCAGCTGTGCCAGCGCCACGGCGGCGCCGTGCAGGCTGTCGGGACTGGGATCGTCGTGCACGCGATAGCAGGCCTCGATATCGCGGTCGGCCAGCCACTCCGCCACGCACTCGTTGGCCAGCAGCATGGCTTCCTCAATCAGCGACGTGGCGCACGAGCGCTCGCGTGCCACGATCCGCACGGGCACGCCGTTCTCGTCCAGCAGTGCACGGATCTCGGCCGTATCAAAGTCGACCGAACCGCGTGCGCGACGAATACGACGGCGAAGCTCGGCGAGCTCGTTGGCAGCTACGAGGAAATCCCCCAAGTCGACGTTATAGCCGCGAGCGGTTTCCTCGCACGCAAGCCCGCGCTCAAGCGCTTCCTCGCGCGAGGCTTCAACCGCGGCAACATCCTCGGCGGCACCCTCCAGCACCGAATACTCCACCGCACCGGCACGTACCAGCAGCGCCTCGGCGCCGTCGTAGTCCATGCGCACGCGCGAGCGGATCACGCTGGGATAGGGATCGTAATGGCGCACGCGACCCTGCGCGTCGAGCTCAATGTCGACGGTAAACGCCAGGCGGTCCTCGTCGGGACGCAGCGAGCACAAATCGTTCGACAGGCGCTCGGGCAACATGGGCAGCACGCGATCGGCAAGATACACCGACGTCGTGCGATGGCGGGCTTCCAGATCGATATGTCCGTCCCAGGCAACATAGTGCGAAACGTCGGCAATATGGACACCCAGCTTGTAGCCACCCTCGGGCGTGCGCTCCAGCGAGATAGCATCGTCAAAGTCGCGCGCGTCGACCGGGTCAACCGTAATGACAAAGCGGTCACGCAGGTCTCGGCGGAGCGGGTCCTTGAGTGCCGAGGCCACATCGAGCGAAAGTGCCTCGGCCTCGGTTAGCGCGGCCTCGGGATACGTATCGGTATAGCCATAGCGCGCCATCACATACTGAACGCCCAAATCGGGCGCATCATCGCCGCCAATACGGCGCTCAATCGTCACGGTGCCCGATTCCAGGCGCGTCGGATATGTCAGAATGCGCGCGACGACCGCATCACCCGGATGAACGCCCAAGCGCTCCGCCGAGGTGTCCTCCGGCAGAATAAAGAAATCGGCCTTAAGTCGAGAATCAAGCGGCTCGATCACCCCGAGCGGGCCGGCGGTCTGGTACGTGCCCACCACACTAATGGCCGCACGCTCGACGACGCCCTCGATTACGGCGCGTCGCTCGCCATGCGGGCTGTTCTTAATGCTCACGGCAACGGTATCGCCGTCCATGATCTCACGCTTGCCGCGACCCATGACCTTGTAGTCGCCGTTTTCGGTTACAACGTAGGCACTGTGCTCATGGAGCTGCACGCGCCCGGTCAGGCTCGGACGGCGTTCGCTGCGCACCGGCCCGCGCTTATTGCGTGCTCCACGCTTATGCTTGTTATTGCGCCCCATGGCGCCTCCTAACTATCGATTGCCGTTTACATTCCAAGAGTCTACCCAAATGATCCCTAGGGGACAAAAAACGGGCCGCCCCATAAGAGACGACCCGTTGGAAGGGATGAATTCCAGGCATGCCTACACGCGCAGGTAGCGGCGCATGGCGATGGCAGAACCAAAGAGACCGATAATCACGCCGACCAGAATCAGCGCAGCATAGGTCACCAGGTAGTACTGCATCGGCAGGGCAAACGACATCCAGCCGATGCTCTCCTGCAGACGCGGAATCATCAAATTGCGCAGCAGCTCCAGAACGCCGATGGAAAGCAGCGAGCCCAAAATGGCCTGCAGCACGCCTTCGGTAATGAACGGCCCGCGAATGAAGCCGTTGCTTGCGCCCACCAGGCGCATGATCGCGATCTCACGACGACGCGCCGTAATGGACAGGCGAATCGTGTTGTTAATGAAAATGAACGCGATAAAGGTCAGCAGGCCGACGAGCACCACAGCGGCGATACGGATGTAGTTCGTCACCTGGAACAGGCGGCTCACTTCCTCCTGGCCGTACAGAACGCTCGCGTTGACGTCGCCGTCGTCCGCGATCTTCTGAAAATCGGCGTTCTTCTTGAGCTTCTGGGCCGTGCTCTCGACCATGGACGGATCGTCCATCTCGATGGCAAACGAAGCCGGCAGCGGGTTCTGACCGTCGAGCGCGCTCATGGTAGCGTCGGCGTTACCCGACATCTTGCTCGTGTACTCGGCCAGCGCGTCGTCCTTGTCCTTGTACGTCACGGACTTGACGTTGCTCCACGTCTTGAGCTCGGCCTCAAAGGCCTGAACATCTGCCTGGTCGGCGTCATCGCTAATAAAGGCGTTGATGACGACCTGATCCTCGACGGTGCCGATCACGGAGTTCAGCATCGCGGAGCCCATGATGAACAGGCCGATGATAAACAGCGAAAGGAAGATCGTGATGACGGCGCCGAGCGAGGTGGTCCAGTTACGGAAGAAGTGGCTGATTGCCTCTTTGAGCGAGTAGCCCACGTTAGTTGGTGCCATAGTTGCCGTAACCTCCCCTCTCCTGGTCGCGGATTACGTGGCCGCCCTCGAGGGCGATCACGCGACGGTGCATGCTATCGACCATCTCGCGGTCGTGCGTGGCGACGATCACGGTGGTGCCGGTGCGGTTAATACGCTCGAGCAGCTTCATGATGCCCAGCGAGATCGCCGGGTCGAGGTTGCCGGTGGGCTCGTCGCAGACGA
>CAJMOL010000263.1 GCA_905215095.1 uncultured bacterium
CACCGCCAGAGGCGGAGCCCGAACCGGAACCGCCGCCCGACGAATCGGAGCTGGAGCCAGACGAACCCGAACCGCCGGGCTTGCCTGTCTGTTGGGCGTCCTGCCCCTTCTGCTGCTCGGCCTTATTTATGACAGATGCCACACTGTTGTTGGAAAGCTTCGTGATGATCTTGGTGTTGGTGAGCACGATGGTCTTGCCGTTTGCCAGCGTAACCTCGTTGTCCGATGTTTCGGGACTGTCCGCATCGTCGCCACCGAACACAACGTGCGAGACCACACTCGCCCACGTATATCCGGCTGTCGTTCCCAAGTCGCTTTTGGCCTTGCGCCCAATATGCAGCTCACGCGCAGCATGCGCCTGCACCATGGACGGCACCGTCATGCCATAAGCCGAAACACCGGCTATGACCAGCACGAGCGAGCAAGACAGCAGCACGCACGCCCGAGGTGCCAGGCCCAGCCGGCGTCGCATGCGCACCGCGGCGCCATGCTTTGTCTGAGTGCCCCCGGGCCGCATGCGATCTCCTCCAACAAAAACACGCCGCTTAAAAGCGGCGCATTCTTTCACATCCACATTTGAGTGTATCAGCGAACCCAAAAGGTTGTGCAACGAATGGGCAAATACGAGGTGCGACCGGACCCATCCACGCGATAAGCGGATGAAAAGCAGGTTTGTTGCACAACAAATGTATGAACGCGCACCCAATTATGAGCGCCCCGTGCGGCAGGCCGACGGGACATGCCGCGGAGCTGACGCCGCTTAGATCGCGCGGCGGGCCTCGATAGCGCGGCCAAGCGTAAGCTCGTCGGCATACTCCAAGTCGCCGCCCACGGGAAGGCCGCTCGCAAGACGCGATACCTCAACGCCCAATGGCTTGATGGTGCGAACAAGGTAGCTCGCCGTGGTCTCGCCCTCAATGTTGGGGTTGGTGGCGATAATGACCTCGTGGATGTCCTCGTGGCCCAGGCGCGCCAGCAGCTCGCGGATATGCAGCTGCTCGGGGCCGATCTTGTCCATGGGGCTGATCACGCCGCCCAGCACATGGTACAGGCCATGGTAGCTGCCCGTGCGCTCGATTGCCTGGACGTCGCGCGGCTCGCCCACCACGCAAATGCGAGTGGTATCGCGCATCGGGTCCTGGCAGATGGAACACTCGTCGGCCGTGGCGTAGTTAAAGCAACGGCTGCAAAAGTGGACCTCCTGCTTGACCTCCAGGATGGCCTCGGCCAGGCGGCGGGCCTCCTCGGCATCGGCCTCGAGCAGGTAATAGGCTATGCGCTGGGCCGACTTGGGACCAATGCCCGGCAGACGGCCCAGCTCATCGAGCAGTTTTTGCAGACTGTGATTCGCGCTCATATATATGTGTGTCTTAGAACGGCATGCCCGGGATGTTGAGGCCGCCGGTGATGGCGCCCATCTGCTTGTTGGCGAGCTCGTTGACGCCGCGGACGGCCTCGTTGACGGCAGCCATGATCATATCCTGCAGCATATCGACGTCCTCGGGATCGAGCGCATCGGGATCGATGGTGAGGTTGACGAGCTCCATCTCGCCGTTAACGGTCACCTTGACCATGCCGCCGCCGGCAGAGGCGTCGACGGTCTGGGACTTGAGGTTCTCCTGCGCGGCGGCAAGCTGCTCCTGCATCTTGCGAGCCTGCTTCATCATCTGCTGCATGTTCATACCGGCCATGATGGCTCCTTTACGTGCGGCCGCACGCCGAGCTGCAAGGGCAGCCGGAGCACGGCGGGACTTTCAAACTCAAAAATCGTACCACGGCGCGAGGCCAGCAAGCGGGGCGGTCACGCTACCTCAGTCGATATACATGTCCTGAGTGCAGACCGCACCCAATGATTATGCAAAGTTGCATAATTCGCATCTGCATAAGATTGAAGGCTAAATCTTGTAGAGCCGGAATCCGACATTTAATGCGTACCACTAAATGGCTAAATGCCGAGCCACCACTCGAGGTGGCGCTCATGACGGTGGGGTATAATTTGATTGCCATAGATAGCAATTTGGAGGTACCCCATGAATGCCCCCGACGCGCTCCAAAACATCCGCTCAAAACACCCCGCTGCATATTTTGTTCTCTATCTCTTTGTCGGCTGGGCATTGTTGGTTGCCATCACCCATGCTATATCCTTTGGAGCAGAACTGCTAATAGCCAGCTCGGGCCAGCCCGTCGTCAAATGGGAAGCGACCGATGAGTGCACCGACGGAACCCGAACCGTTTACTACAACAGCCCATCCCTCTACCAAGAGTTCAAGGTCAAGATAAAGGACTTCAAGATTGTCGATGCCGAGCTAGGCGTTTATTTGGCAATCGGAGCAACCATTAACGCCGAGCAAGTCGAGTACACGGACAGCCATGCGACGTATCGTATCGACCTCAGCATCCTAGGCCGACCGTCACGCACCTGTCTGCTCAAATGCGACATACGCGGCACCACACTACACATGTCCGAAATACAGATGCGCCCGGACAAGGGGTCCTCTTCTTGAGCAGTATACCCGCCTGCGCAGCTACTCCACCGGCTTGAAGATGGTGGCCTGACCGAAGACGCTGCGGATGAGGTCTTTGGCCTCGTCCTCGGTCTGCGGGATGCTCGGGGCTGCGCCCTGGTGGCCGAAGGGGCTGCCGGCGCCGGGGCTGGACTCCCAGGGAGCTGCAGAAGCGTCCTCCTCTTTGGGGGCAGCTACAGCGGACTTGGGCGCGGGCGTCGCACCCGGCACGTCGAACGGAGGAAGATCGTCCCCGCCAGCATCGGCAGCAAAGCCGCCGACCATGGCGTCGTCGTAGGGTACCTGCTC
>CAJMOL010000264.1 GCA_905215095.1 uncultured bacterium
GAGGATGTCATCACCCCCGAGGAGTACGAGCACCGCACCAGCCAGCACGAGTAACCTACCAAAAAGGGATGTTTATTTTGGCAGGTTTTACCTGCGAAAACGCTAAACGGTCGACCGCGCAAGCAAAAGTGCGGTCGACCGTTTTCTATATGCCCCCGATGCAGGCATACCGCTCGTCTAACTAAGGGTTGCAATCTTCGCGTTCCGCGTTACCCTAATGGGCGCATTGTTTCCAAATTGTTAACGAGGGGTTGCCGTAATGGCCGACGAACACGAGACCGAAAGCAAGGCATGGGCGATTGAAGCCGCTGCGGCAGAGGCGGCGTCGCGTGCCGCCGAGGAGATGCATCGTCCTCCGGTGGTGCCGATGGAGCGCGTTGTCGGTCGCGAGGATATCGAACGTGGCGAGCGCGCCGGCCGCAAGCGCAGCCAGGAACCAGGCTTTCCGCGCTTTTTTGCCGAGCTCAATCTGGGCCTGGTCCTCACGGCCTTTGCCATCGTGGCCTTTAAAACCCCCAATCACTTTGCCTTCGGCGGCACCTCGGGCGTGTCGGTCATTCTTTCCACGCTGTTCCCGACTCTGCCCGTCGGCGTCTTTATGTGGATTATCAACGCGGTCCTGGTCATCCTGGGTTTTATCTTTTTGGAGCGCAAGGCAATCCTTTGGAGTGTCTTTGCCTCGTTTGCGCTTTCGGCCTACGTCTCGCTGTTTGAGCTCTTCATTCCGACGGATGTTTCGATGACGGGCGATATGTGGCTCGACCTGTGTTTTGCCGTCATCTTGCCGGCGCTGGGCAGTGCCATTGTCTTTGACATTGGCGCCTCGACGGGCGGCACCGACATCCTTGCCATGATTCTCAAACGCCGCACGACGCTTGAGATCGGCCGTGCCCTGTTGCTGGTCGATATCGGCATCGTGACCATCGCGGCCTTTTTGTATGGCCCGCGTGTCGGTCTGTATTGCGTGCTCGGCCTGTTTGCCAAGACGCTTGTGGTCGACAAGGCTATCGAGAGCATTCACCTTCGTAAGGTCTGCACGATCATTTGCTCCGAGCCCCTTAAAGTCGAGGAGTTTATCGTCAAGCATCTCAACCGCACGGCAACGATCAGCCGTGGCTACGGCGCTTTCTCGGGCAAGTGCGTCACGGTGATCATGAGCGTGCTGAGCCGTCGCGAGGCAGTGCAACTGCGCCGCTATGCCCGCGAGATTGACCCTGGCGCCTTCATCACCATCGTCGATAGCTCCGAAATCGTCGGCAAGGGCTTCCGCGGCACGAACTAGCCCGGTCGTACACTTCGAATCATTGAATAAACCGGCTACGTTGCAAATCGGTCATCTTGCGGTATTTGTCCCCACATTGGGCGATAATGATGCCAAAGACATCGTTTGCGATCCAGGTGATTCGCTCTAGATACGAAGGGATGATTTCGATGTTCTGTTCGCAGTGTGGCGCCCCCATGGGCGATAACGACAAGTTCTGCGGCGTGTGTGGTGCTCCTAATGCCGGTGCCGCTGGCCCCGCTCCCCAGGGACAGCCTCAGCCCCAGCAGTTTGTTCCGCAACCGCCCGTGGCGAATGCGCCAAAGGGCTGTGTGGCTCAGGCGTTCCAAGATATGACTAAGACTCCGGGCGTGCTTCAGCGTGTATGCCAAATCGCGTTTTTGCCGGCGCTGATTTGCGTTGTGTCGGTGCTCGTGTTGTTTATTCCCGTTATTGGCGGCATTGCGGCTGCCATCGGCTTTTTGGCAGCTTGCATTGCGAGCGTGTGCGGTTCCGGCTTTGGAATCGAGTGGGGCCGTGATCTTTCGCTCAAGGTCGATGACGGCATGGACCGTCCACTCATGCGCTCCACGTCGTTTGGTCTCGGAGTCTTTTCGAGCGTCATCTCGGTGGTGCTCGAGGTTATCGCTGCCATTCCCGTTATCGGTGTAGTGCTTTCGCTGGTGGAGGGCGTGGTAATTGGCGCCGCGGGCTCGTATTCTTATTACGGCTCTTATGCGCTCGAGGCTGCGCTGTTCGGTTCGCTCGGCCTGCTTGTCCTGGCGCTAATTGCCTCGGCGATTCTGGGTGTCTTCTTTAAGATGTTCGCCGACATCGCCGTGATGCACTTTGCGGTGACCGGTCGCGTCGAGAGCGCGTTTTCGCTCGATAAGGTCTGGGCGGCGTTTAAGCACAACAAGACCAAGCTGTTCTGTGCTTCGTTCCTTCCCGAGTTTTTGACGGGCCTGGTCGCCAACGTTGTCACATGGATCTTGACGGTCGTCTTTGGCGCCATTGCCTCTGTCGGTATGTATAGCTACTACTATCGTCCTACGGGTATTGAGGCAATTGTTACCGGCGGTGGCGTCACGCTCGCGCTGTTCTTGGTGCTGGTCGCTTTCGTCACCGTATTTCTTACGGTCTTTGGCAAGATGCTCAAGCACCGTGCCGTTGGCTATTGGGCCGCACGCTATGCAAGCGAGTGGGCCGATGAGGATAAGGACGACGTCCTGACTTTTGTGTTGCCCTTCGAGAAGAAGTCCGCTCCTTCGGGTTACGGTGCTCCGGATGCTTCGCCGGCACCTGTACCCGCTCCCGCGACCGAGCCTGAGCCGGCGCCCGAGTCTGAACCGGCGCCCGAGCCTGAGACGGCATCTGAGCCCGAGCCTGCGCCTGAGCCTGAGCCTGATCCTGAGCCGGCACCTGTACCTGAGTCGGCGTCCGAGCCAAGCTCCGACGAGGAGCCTCAGGACGAGTAGCCATGCCGTCTGCCATTTGGGGACGGGGTAGAAATGGTAGAAATAGCGCTTGAAGAATGAGCGGGGGCG
>CAJMOL010000265.1 GCA_905215095.1 uncultured bacterium
TGGAGCGGACAACGGGGCTCGAACCCGCGACCCCAACCTTGGCAAGGTTGTGCTCTACCAACTGAGCCATGTCCGCTTGCGGGTTATTAATTTACGCGAGTTGTCCTAAAGACGCAAGTGCTTTTTTCAAAAAAGTTGTCCAAAGAAAGTTCATGCAGGTAAATAACGCCAAGTCAAGGCGCTATGCGCACGATTCCAATGCCGAGCTAAACAACTTCACCATCCGAACGCGCGTGCCGGCGCCATCCGTACGACGGGCAACTTCCACATTATCGACGAGCATGCGCATAAGCTTGATACCTCGCCCGCGCTCCTCAGAAGCCACCGGCTCGCTCGCCCCATCGATAGAATAGCCAGCGCCCCGATCAAGCACCTCGAGCACAACGCGGTCCCCATAGGCCTGAACCGTCAGGATGCAGCCAACACCGCCCGCATGGTCATATGCGTTACCCAATGCCTCCCCCAACGCCAATGCGACGTCATAGCGCTCATCACGCCTCAGGGGAAGCGATTCGAGGAGCTCGGCCACACGGTGCCGATAATACGGGAGATTCTCGATGCCTCGCTGCACTTCGACGCTCTTGCTCCATCGCGGCAACTCCCCCACCGGAATGGCGGGAATAGACTCCCGTGCCGGCCCCGCGACATGAAGGATATCGACAAGACGAGCAATCTCCAAAAAGCGAACGACTTCACCCGATGCATTGACGAGCGAAAGCAGGCCTTCTCGCCTCATGAGCTCACGAGCGCGCGTAAGCAGGAATGCCAAGCCCGTCGAATCGATAAAGCTAACAGCCTGACAGTTGATGACAACACGACGCACGCCCCGGTCGATCAAATTATCCAACCGTCGGCGCAGTGCGGGCACCGAGGCGATGTCGATATCGCCCGGTGGCGTCAAAACCGCTATGTCATTCCATTCATTCATACGACCATGGTTCCCCAAAAAAGCCCACTCGATGCATTCGTTTCCCCAACCGTACGGATTCAGCCCGCCCAGCGTCGTCTATGAACGACCCCGTAAAAACTCAAGGGACACCAATGCAATGTCATCGTCCAGCGCCGATTCGGTAAATCGGTCAAGCTCGCCCAAGACCTTGCCGCAGATTCCCGATACGCCCTCACCCGAGACAGAGAGCAAAAGGTCGCGAAGGCGCTGCTCGCCAAAAAAAGCACCCGAGCGATCACGTGCTTCGATTGTTCCATCGGTATACATAAATAGCATGTCACCAGGAGCGAACGTAAACACGCCTGTCTCGTACACCATGCTCTCAAAGGCACCGATCACGCCCGATTGGCACCCAAGGAGCTCCACTTCTCCGCCTCGGGCTTCACCGCCACCAAGCGGCGTCGACGACGGCCTAATGACCATAGTGGGAGGATGTCCCGCCGAGCAATAGGTAGCGCGGCCCGCCTTAAGATCGATCTTGGCGATAAACGCCGTCACAAACGTCTCGACCCTCGAAAAGCCCATGAGCATGCTATTGAGCGAGCGTGCCATACGGGCAGGCCCCGCACCCTCCCAGGCATAGGCCGTCAGCGCCGTCTTGACGAGCGCCGACATCGACGCCGCCTCGATTCCCTTGCCGGATACATCGCCCAAAATCATAACGGCGCAATCGTCGGGAAGTCGGACGAGCGTATAGAAGTCACCGCCGACCAACGCAGAATTCGTTGCCGATAGGTATACCGAATCGGTTGCAATGCCCGGAACGTCACCAAGCGAATTTCTCATGCCAACCTGAAGCGTCTGAGCGATATGACGCTCCTCGCGTTTTTGAGACTCGCCTTCATAGATCAACTCAAAGTCATGCGCCAGATGCACCAGGTAGTCGTATTCAAGGTCGTCAATTGGTTCTTGGCTGCCATCACGGAGCAGCAAGGCACGCGTCGTCGGCCCCTTGGCAACGTCGGCGGGAACGATTGCATCGTTGTTCCGCTGACCGCCGCCCTCCGAGCGAACGCGTCCCGCCTCGAAGCCGGAATCGACATAGAGGCCCTGGCATGGCAGGCCATGAGCCCTCAACCATCCGCCCATAGGCATGGATTCGTCGACGCGGGTCAAGCGCACATGCTTAAGATCATCAGCACTCGCACCGCCCAGCACCGACGGCTCAAAACCATCGGAAGCGACCCCCAAACGCGCAGCCGGTGCGGTGGTGGAAAAGAAGAGCGACTCCGGATCGCCCGGCAACGCCACACGACTGCCACCCTCAAAATCGATGACATAGGTTTCGAGGCCCGCATCGTACTCCACGGGGCAAAAATGGCAATTGAGCACGGCGCAGATTTCGGACGAGACGGCGTGCGAAGCAGCGACCGGATCATCAAGATAGGTAAATAGCTCATCGCGCAGCAAATTGAGTGAGCGGCCGAGCTCCGCCGTGCGGCGCGAACGTAAGCTCGACGCCATGCCGACCAGCTGAATAGACAGGTAATCGCAGATGACCTCGAGCACGTTCACGTCATAGGCAAGTGGCGCCTGGGGGCGTTTCCAGCCAACTTCCAACACGCCAAGGACCTGCGTGCCGTAAAACACGGGAAGACAGATCTCGCTGCGATACGGGGGCATATCCTGCACGCGCAGCAAGTGCTTGGAACGATTGTCCAAATCCATGAACATACCCGAAGCAACCCGGTCGCCCTCAAGGTCCTGCTGGATCGACAGGCGACAGGCACGCGACTCGCGAAGTACGTAGGTCGGAATGCCCGCGCCGTACGGCATAAACTCGGGCAGATAGCTGTCCTCAAGCTCCTTAGAAACACCACGGAGCTTAAAGCCGCCGCTCTCGGAAAAATAG
>CAJMOL010000266.1 GCA_905215095.1 uncultured bacterium
CGACGCCGCCAACGCCCGAAGCCGCCCGCACGGCCTCCGAGCGCTTCAGCGCCACACGGATCCGTGCGAACAGCTCCTCAATCGCAAACGGCTTGGTCAGATAGTCATCGGCACCGGCATCAAGCCCGGCCACCTTGTCCATCACGGCATCGCGCGCGGTGACCATGATCACCGGCACATCCTTGTGCTTGCGGACGCGCCGCAGGACCTCCATGCCGTTGAGCTGCGGCAACAGCACATCGAGCAGAATCAGATCGTAGTCGCGCTCCAGTGCCAGGTCCACGGCGGTGCGCCCGTCGGCGGCGTGCTCTACCTGGTAGCCCTCGTGCTCCAGCTCGAGCGTCACAAAGCGGGCGATTTTCTCCTCGTCCTCTACGATCAGGATTCGTGCCATGCGTGCCCCCGTCTGCGATTACTTGTCGTCGTTCAGATTTTGCTTGATGTCGTCCGCGGCATTGGCAGCGCTGTCCATCAGGTTGTTGATGCTGCCGGGCACGTCGCCGTCGCTATCGATGCGGTAGCGCATGCCAAAGAACAGGCCAAGCAGCATCAGCCAAATCGTGGCGCCCCAGGCGAACAGCGCGACGATGGGAATCAGGATGGGGATGTTGAGGATGATCGCATCGCGGCGCGTGGCGATAAACTTGGTGTCCAGGCTCAGGCGGAAGAGCTTTTTGAGGTACTCCCACACGCTGTCCATCTTCTTGGAGAAGTCGGTCTTTTCGCTCGACTTTTCGTAGGCTGCCTGCGCGGCGACCATCTCGGCCGAGGGCTCGTCGACCGGCGCGGACTCGGTGGCGGCGTGCGCCGACGTGGTCTGGGTCTTGCCCTGCGACTCGAGCCAAATGATGGCATCCAAAACGTTGCCGTCGGCAGCGTCGAGCGCCGCCTTGGCATCGGTGTAGCTCACGTTGCACTTGGTGCGGATGGTTTCAACTTTTTCGAGGTCGTCCATGACCTGTCCTTTCGTTCGATGGGCGCGAGCGTTGCGTTCGGCGGCCTGCGTTGCGCGGCGCCGCCCCGCCCCTTGTTCGAACTCTATAGTGCAGGTTATAGATTAAGCGATTCTTGAGCCAAGATTAATGTTGGATGAGTTTTTGGGTAGCGGTGGGAAAAGTATTAGACCTCGATAGCGGGGGATGTGGTGCCGGTGCAAAACGGCGTCAAAGGTTGGTCGAGCAGGCGGTTTCTCCATTGATGTCCGCACGGCATGTGACACTTTCCCTGCTGCCCTGCTCTGCCGCGGCGGCATGTATCTGAACAACGACCCTCTAAGGAGTTCGATATCGATGAGTGACAACACCAAGCATCTCGCAAAGAAGTGCGTCAAGGACGCGGGGCCGTGCCTCGCGTTGTGCCTTGCCGGCGCAGCGGTCGCGCTGCTGGCTGTTCTGGGGCCGTTCGACATGCTTCGAAGCGCCAGCTTTCTGCACGTTTGCATGGCCCTTGCCGGCGCCATGATGACCGGCGGCGTGCTCGATCTGGTTTTTTGGGTGCTTGACCCGTTTGGATGGAAGAACGAAGGGTAAGCCCTAAGGGATGGAAGGGCTGGAACGGTTGGCTTAGTGATCGTGCAGAATGTGGGCTAGCGACTTACAGGGAAGTGGTAATCCGATGACGGTCTATGTGACGGGCGATATTCACAGCGGCCTCGACATGCAAAAGCTGCGCGATTGGGAGCTTGGGGATAGCCTGACGAGCGACGACTATCTGATTGTTGCGGGCGACTTTGGCTTTCCGTGGGATTTCTCTGCCGAGGAGTGCGCCGACATCGCTTGGCTGGAGTCGCGCCCCTATACCGTGCTGTTCGTCGACGGCAACCACGAGCGTTTCGATCACTGGGCGGAGCGACCCATGGAGTTGTGGCACGGTGGGCTGACGCAGCGCCTGTCGGATACCTCTTCCATACGGCGCCTGACGCGTGGCGAGGTTTTTGAGTTTGACGGCTCAACGATCTTTACCATGGGCGGCGCCACGAGCGTGGATAAGGAATACCGCATTCCTTATTCCAGCTGGTGGCCGCAGGAGCTGCCGGACGAGCGTAACTTTGAGGAGGCGCGGACAAAGCTCGACAGCGTGGGTTGGAAGGTCGACTACGTGATCACCCACACCTGCTCTACGCGCATGCTTTCGCCCACGCTCTATCCGGGGCCTGGCTGGAATTATCCCGCCGTTGATCGGCTGACGGCATTTTTCGATGAGCTGGAAGACCGCTTGGATTACAAACGCTGGTACTACGGGCATTTTCATCGGGATACCAACCCGGCCGAGCGTCACACCGTGCTCTACGACTGCATCGTTCGCTTGGGCGACGAACTCCAGCCCTGGGATGTTGCGTAGAGGCGGGGTGGCTGGCTACTCGACCGTTACAGTGATGTTCTCCCGATGCGCGCGGATGACGTCCCAGCTAAAGTGCTCGACCAGCTGCTCGGCAGAGCGCGGTGTGGTGTCCGGCGCGATGCCTGTTTGCCCGGCGAGCCAGCCCAGCAGTGCCTCGGGTGTGTCAAAGCGGGTGCGGAGCTCGCCCAGGTCCAGATCGCGATCGCGCTTGGAAAGACGGCGGCCACCCGGTGACATGAGCAGCGGAATATGTGCGTAGTGCGGCGTGGGAAGTCCCAGCAGATGTTGCAGGTAGATTTGGCGCGGCGTGGAGCCCAGCAGGTCGCATCCGCGCACGACCTCGGTAATACCCATGGCGGCGTCATCGACCACCACGGCCAGCTGATAGGCGAACACGCCGTCCGCCCGGCGCAGGTAAAAGTCGCCGCAGT
>CAJMOL010000267.1 GCA_905215095.1 uncultured bacterium
TGGGCAGGGCATGTGGACGCCGTGGCAGATGTATGCCTGGGGCCTGGTTGGCTATGTTGGCGGCGCGCTGGCGTACGCGGGTGCGTTCGACCGCGCCGACGGCACCGTGCGATTGCCGGCGCTGCTGGCGTACGGTTTTGCGTCGGGCTTGCTCTATGGCGTCGTGATTAACGCGTATGACATCATTGGATTTGTACAGCCGCTTACTTGGGCGGGTGCCGTGGCGCGTCTTGCCACGGCAGTGCCGTTCGATATCACACACGGCCTCGCGACCTGCGTGTTCTTGGCCGCCCTGTACAAGCCCTGGTGTCGCCGCATCAACCGAGTCGTCGTGAAATACGGACTGTAGGGCATTTCGCGTTCCCTCACGAACTTGCGGTGGAATAGTTCTCGTTTTTGGCAATTTGCTGCCCAAACAGGAACTATTCCACCGCAACTTATAGGGGGAGAGGGGTCACATGATCTGTTTTCCTCTGTCCCCTAGAGGAATTACTTGGGGCTAGAGCTCTAGCGTGAGGGTGACGGGGCAGTGGTCGCTGCCGAAGATATCGCCACGGATACCGGTGTCGCGAACGTTGGCGGCGATTGCGTCGCTTACCAGGAAGTAGTCGATGCGCCAGCCGGCGTTGTTCTTGCGGGCATTAAAGCGGTAGCTCCACCAGCTGTAGACGCCCTCGACGTCCGGATTGGCCGCGCGCCAGGTGTCGGTAAAACCGGCGTCGAGCAGCTCGGTAAACTTACCGCGCTCTTCGTCCGAAAAGCCTGCGTTGCCGCGGTTGGACTTGGGGTTCTTGAGGTCGATCTCCTCGTGCGCCACGTTAAAGTCGCCGCAGGTTACGACGGGCTTGCCGGTTTCGTGCTCAAGCGCGCTCAAAAAGCCGCGGTAGGCATCGTCCCAGGCCATGCGCACGTCGATGCGGGCAAGCTCGTTTTGGGCATTGGGCGTATAGACGTCCACGAACCAAAACTTGTCGAACTCGAGCGCGCAGACGCGGCCCTCGGTTACGGCTTGGGCGACGAGTACGGCCGCCTCGCCCTCGCCGGCGTAGGGCAGCAGTGCATTGGCGTGCAGTACGCGCAGCGGTTCCTGGCGGCTAAAGACCGCGGTGCCCGAGTAGCCCTTGCGCTCGGCGTAGCTCCAGGTTTGGTGATAGCCGGGCAGGTCGATATCGACCTGGCCCTCCTGCAGCTTGGTCTCTTGCAGCGCTAGGATATCGACATTGAGCCCCTGCGCGATCTGAATAAAGCTCGGGTCCTTTTTGAGCACGGCGCGCAGGCCGTTGACGTTCCACGAGGCGAAAGTGTAAGTCTGAGGCATGGTGTCCTTTCGACGGGGTTGGCAGGCTTAAGATTAACGCAACAGGGGCGGGGCGGAGTCCGCGAGTGATAGTGCGAACGCCGCCGTCCCGGAGACACGGACGGAGGACTCATATGACGCAGGCAATAACGGATCCCAAGCAGGCCTCCGCCGCGCTGGCGGAGCTGTTCGGCACCCACAAGCGCGTGGTCTTCTTTGGCGGCGCGGGTGTTTCCACGGCAAGTGGCATCCCCGATTTCCGCAGCGTTGACGGCCTGTATCACCAGCAGTTTGCCTATCCGCCCGAGACCATGCTGTCGCATAGCTTTTACGAGGCGCATCCGGCCGAGTTCTTCGACTTTTACCGCACCAAGATGATCTCGCTTGGCGCCAAGCCCAACCGCTGCCACACCAAGCTGGCCGAGCTGGAGCGCGCCGGTAAGCTTGATGCCGTGGTGACGCAAAATATCGACGGCCTGCACCAGGCGGCCGGCTCGCAGCGCGTGTTCGAGCTGCACGGATCGGTCCATCGCAACATTTGCCAGTCGTGCGGCGCGGTCTATAGCGCCGAGTGGATTTGCTCGCGCGAGCACGAGGACGCCGCGGGCGTGCCTGTGTGTCCTGCGTGCGGCGGGCGCATCAAGCCCGATGTAGTGCTCTACGAAGAGCCGCTCGACGAGCATGTGTTGACCGGTGCCGTTGCCGCCATCGCCGCGGCCGATGCCCTCATTGTGGGCGGGACCTCGCTCGTGGTGTATCCGGCGGCGGGCCTTACGCGTTACTTTACCGGCGATACGCTGGCCATTTGCAATCTTGCTCCCACCGATCAGGATGCAAATGCCGACCTGCTGATTTCTTGCGACATCGCGGCCGCGTTTGCGTTCTAGCCCGCGCGCGCGGATACAATAGAAAGACTGAGTGCAAAGCGACCCCGCCGCCAGCTCCCCAAGCTCGGCGGCGTGGGCATTTTAGGAGGATGTTCATGGCGAACGACAGCAAGACATGGCGGTGCGGAAAGTACGAGCTCAGCTTTGACCGTCCGCGCATCATGGGCGTCCTCAACGTGACGCCCGATTCGTTTAGCGACGGCGGGGAGCACTTCGACCCCGATGCCGCCATCGAGTACGGCCTGGCGATGCTCGATGCCGGCGCCGACATCATCGACGTGGGCGGCGAGTCCACGCGCCCCGGCTTTACCCCGGTCAACCCCGACGAGGAGGCTCGCCGCGTGCTGCCCGTGGTGCGCGCGCTGGCCAAGGAGGGCGCCATCGTCTCGATCGACACGCGTCATGTGGCGGTTGCCAAGGCGGCCGTGCGCTGCGGCGCCTCGATCGTCAACGACGTGACCGGCTTCACCGATCCCAAGATGGTCGAGTTTGTTAAGACGAGCACCTGCGGCGTCATCGTGATGCATGCCGGCGAGGTCGCCGCGCCCGCACGCACGCACGCAACGGTGCAGC
>CAJMOL010000268.1 GCA_905215095.1 uncultured bacterium
GTTGCCGACCGCTTGGCAGCTCGCCTTTCGTCTGAAGTGCTGTCGTGCGATGCGATGCAAATCTATCGCGGCATGGACATCGGTACCGCAAAGATGGCGCCCGATGAGTGTACGGTGCCGCTGCGTCTCGTCGACATTGTAGAGCCGGGTGTGGCATATTCTGCTGCGCTTTATCAGGCTGACGCTCGCGCGCATGTTGAACGTCTCCTTGGTTCGGGTTGCCTGCCGGTTTTTTGCGGAGGTACGGGGCTGTATCTCAAGGCCGCCCTCGATGAAATGGACTTTCCTTCGGGTGAACTTGAGGACGATCGTCGTATGGGCTATCAGGAGCTTGCCGAGCGTATTGGCGAGGAAGAGCTGCATGCTCTGCTTGCCGAGCGCGACCCAGAATCGGCTGCTGTTATTCATCCCCATAATGTGCGCCGTGTGATTCGTGCGCTCGAGATGCATGATGATGGTATCTCCTATGCACAGCAAAAAAGTCAGTTTAGTGTTCCGCGCGAGCATTATCACGCTCTGTGGTTTGGATTGATGCGTAATCGCGAGGCGCTTTACGAGCGCATTAACCTTCGCGTCGATCTGATGTTTGAGCAGGGTCTTGTCGATGAGGTTCGCGGTCTTATGGACCAGGGGCTGGGAGATGCCCTGACTTCGATGCAGGCAATTGGCTATAAAGAGATCATTGATGCTTTCAATGGCGTGATTTCTATGGATGAGGCTCGCGAACTCATCAAGATTCGTTCGCGTCGCTATGCCAAGCGTCAGCTTTCGTGGTTTAAACGCGATGACCGCATCGTGTGGTTCGATATGGACGAGTTTACGATCGATGAGGTCGTTGAGGACATCCTGCATCGTATTGAGGCTGCCTAATGGCCCGTTTCCCCCTTGTTCCCACGGCACCCGAGCCCGAGCGTGCCATATTAGTTGGTGTTGAGTGGCGCGACAATGCATGGCCGCTCGATCGTTCGCTTGACGAGCTTGAGCGCCTGGCCCATACGGCTGGCGCCCAGTGCGTGGCGCGTTTGTCACAGCGCCTGGTTAAGCCATATCCAAAATCGTTTATCGGCTCCGGTAAGGTTGAGGAGCTTTGCGGGCTCGTGCATCGTATGGATGTCGATGTTGTTATCTTCGACGACGATTTAACGCCCTCGCAGCAGTCTTATCTTGAGAAAGCCGTGGGCGAACCGGTTAAGATTATCGACCGCACGGCGTTGATTCTCGATATCTTTGGCCTGCACGCTCAGACCCGTGAGGGCCGCCTGCAGGTACAGCTAGCCCAATTGCAGTATCTGTTGCCTCGCTTGCGCGGTATGTGGAGCCATCTTGCTAAAGAGCAGACACGCGGTGGCATTGGTTCGCGCTTTGGCCAGGGCGAAAGCCAGCTCGAGGTTGACCGACGTTTGATTCGCAACAAGATTGCCGCGCTTCGTCGCGAGCTTAAGCAGGTTGAACAGCGCCGCGATGTCCAGTCAAAGAGTCGTATCGAGTCGCCGGCGTTTCGCGTTGCCTTAGCCGGTTATACCAATGCCGGTAAATCGACGTTGCTCAATCGCCTGACCGGCTCTACGGTACTTTCGCAGGACAAGCTGTTTGCTACGCTCGACCCGACGACGCGTTCGTATCGCCTGCCCGGCGGTCGCGGCATGACGATTACTGATACCGTCGGCTTTATTCAAAAGCTGCCGCATGGTCTGGTCGATGCCTTTAAATCGACGCTGTCCGAGGTGTTGGGTGCCGATCTAATTCTCAAAGTCGTAGATGCGTCTGACGAGGACTATGAGCGGCAGCTTGAGGCTGTCGACCGCGTTCTTGATGAGATCGGCGCTGGAGAGCGTTTAACGCTGACCGTATTCAATAAAATCGATCTTCTCGATAGCGTTGATCGCCTGAGCTTCCGTCGTCGCTATCCCGAGGTCGTGCTGTTCTCGGCCCAGACGGGCGAGGGACTCGACGATTTCGTCGACCGTATTGCTCGTGAGGCGGCTGCTACCGATGTGTTGCTCTCTGCTGATATCCCGTATCGCGAGGGCGCCCTCATCACGCTGGTGCATGAGCAGGGAACCCTTTTGCACGAGGAATATCTTGAGGACGGCGTTCGTATTGTGGCGAAGCTGCCGGCCCGTATCGCGCCGCGGCTCAAGCGTTATCGCACCGAGTAGACGAGCTCCAAAAAGCCCAGAATAATGGGTTGATGCAGCAGATAAAAGGGGAGTGCATGACGTCCAAGGCTGGCGAGCGCCGGCAGGGGGTTGGCGTAGGCCCAGCTTAGGGCGGTCTTATCGATTCCCTGCGCTATATGTGCGGCGAAGTATCCTGCAAGATACATAAAGATAAACGGGATGATGGGGTAGTAATCACCTGAAACAAACCCAAGGCTCGGAAATCCCAGCCACGCCAGGTAGGGGACAGGGTAGATCGTTTTGGGGATACTCCAGGTGAGGGCGAACAACACAAGGCATAGCGACATGCCCCATCTCGCCGATATCTTCTTAAGGACGGGATCGGTCAACGCCACGATGCCGGTACATGCGGCCATGCAGTAGATGATGCCAAAATTAACCGAATCGTCGACTGAGACAAGTGTTGTTGCCAGCCAGACGACGAGTGCTGCTAAGGCGTATTTGGCGGCACGTTTGATATTGTTGCGCGAAAGGGTGCACATCCAACCCGCGATAAACAAAAATACCCAGCTGATGCTGGCGCGCCAGATGTCTTGAAAGACGGTCTGGGTAAACCAG
>CAJMOL010000269.1 GCA_905215095.1 uncultured bacterium
CAACACGGTTCGACTCACGTTGGTAAACGTCGCAATGCGAATATCGGTCGACGAAAGCCCCAGCAGCTCCTGGCGTTTGCCCTCGAGCTCGGCCTCGGCAGTCACAATCTGGCGCAGGTACGGCAGATATTGTTTACCGTCGCGCGTAAGCGAAACGCCCTGCTTACCGCGCTCGATAAGCGTGGTACCCAGCTCGCGCTCGAGCGCTTTGACGGCCTGGCTCACCGCACTTTGCGTATAGCCCAGCTCGTCCGCCGCACGTTTCAGACTGCCGCAATCGACCACCATACAAACAATCTGATACCGCGATGCCATCGTGCCTCCACATCGATGTAGCCGTAAAACGTTTTGCCAGGGCTTTTCGCACCCGCTTTAGCATTTCTTAATCATACTGAAGATACATTCGCTTTACTACATCCAAATCTGGGAGCAGAATCCTTTGTGCGAAACCGTTCTGTAACAAAAGGAGTCCCATGGATCGCAAAAAAGCAATCGCGCTCTCATTTTCCGTTCCCGTCGCATGGGGCTTTTCGTACCCCCTCATGAAGATTGGCATGGACAGCATGAACGCCACGAGCATCGTCGCGCTACGCTGCATCATCGCCTTTGTGGCCTGCCTGCCGCTCTTCCACAAGCGCGCGTTCCGTATCAACCGCGACCTTATGGTCCGCGCCGCCATCATCGGCGCCATTATGGCAACCGAGCTCACCTGCATGTGCCTGGGCTCCAGCCTCACCTCTGCCTCCACTGCCGGCTTTTTGCAGAGCCTGACGGTCGTGATCGTGCCGTTTGCCAACGCCGCCCTGCTGCGCCGCGCCCCCGAACGCAAAGTGCTTGTCGGCACCGCCATCGTCACCTGCGGCATGCTGCTGCTCTCGGGCGCCGACTTTACCAGCCTGAATCCCGGCGCGATCATCATGCTGCTCTCCGCTTTTGTCTATGCCGGCCATATCATTGTGGCGAAGCGCTTTGTCGAAGATGTCAATCCGCTTGCTCTGGGTGTTTGGCAGCTGGGCTTTGGCGGCCTGTTCTCTGGCATCGCCGCATTCACCTTTGGCGGCTTCACGCTTCCCGGCACGCCTAACGAGATCGTCGTTGTCGTCGCGCTCGCACTCATCTGCTCTGCCTACGGCTTTATCACCCAGACGCTCGTGCAGCCCCACGTGCCCGCCGAGACCACCGGCTTCGCTTTCTCACTCGAGCCGGTCTGCTCTGCCGTCTTCTCCTTCTTCCTGGTCGGCGAGGTCCTGAGCCCCATCGCCTTCTTTGGCGCCGCCCTCATCCTCACCGGCGTCATGGCGGCAACCGTCGAGCTTCCGCGCCTCCGCGCACATGGACGCGCTCGTATGGCAGGAGCGCCCGAGCGCGCCTCGTAGACCCCACTCTTCATACAGCCGCGGCATAAAGGCAACCGGTGCGCCTTTACAATAGATGCCAGCAGATCATCTGACGTAAAGGAGCCCCATGGACGCCGCGACCCGCGACCGCAACATAGCAACTTGGTTGGGCGATGCGCCGCAGCCGGTACGTGACACTACGAACCAGCTGCTCGAGCGTATCGCCCTTTTGCGTGCCGAGCAGACCATCTACCCGGCACAAGACGACATCCTCAATGCCCTCGCCTACACGCCGGCCGACCAGGTCAAGGTTGTCATCTTGGGTCAAGACCCCTATCACGGGCCCAACCAGGCCATGGGGCTGTCGTTTTCGGTCCCCACGACGCAAACCAAGTTGCCGCCGAGCCTGCGCAACATCTATAAGGAACTCAAAGCCGATCTGGGTTGTCCCATTCCCGCCACGGGAGATCTAACACCATGGGCACAACAGGGCGTCCTGCTTCTCAACACCACGCTCACCGTGCGCGAGCATGCCGCCAACTCGCACGCCAAGCTGGGCTGGAGCACGCTCACCGACTACGTTATCGAACGCTGCTGCCAGCTGCCCCAGCCGGTAGTCTTTTTGGCATGGGGCCGCTTTGCCCAGCAGATGGTCGAAGGCAAGCTCGCCACTACCGGCGCGGGCAAGGCAACCGGCAAGTTCTGCCTGGCCTCCACGCACCCCTCGCCGCTTTCGGCCAACCGTGCCACGGCAGAACTCCCCGCCTTTATGGGGTCGCACCCCTTCTCCGCCGCCAATCGACTACTCGAACAGCACTGCTCGACCCCCGTCAACTGGACTTGCCTCGGCTAAAAATCGATACATCAAAAAACGCGCCCGATGGCTTTCTGAACTGCCTCCCATTTCTTGGACATGAGAAATGGGAGGCTTTTAGGCTTATAGGACAAAAAGTGTGTCTCATTTAGGGGCATCGGCGCAGGTCGATGCCCCTTTCTCGTTCGTTTAAATTCGTCGGCCCTATTTAAGCACTCGGACAAAATGTGTGTCCTCGCGCTCGCCGTTCCTCCAGATGGATAGCCTTTTTCGGAAACGTTAAAAACCTTTCGGGAGGGGTGCGCCATGAAGGCGGTCAAATGCGCTTGCTGCGGCGGGTCGATGAAAAGGAACGGCAAGACCTCGTCGGGGGCCCAGAGATGGAGGTGCGCTGCGTGCGGCGCTTCGGCCACCGTGCGCTACGACGACGCGGCCGCCCGCCTCGAGGAGTTCCTGTCGTGGTTGCTGTCGAAGGGCACACAGCTCGAGATGCCGGGCGCCGGCCGGACTTTCAGGCGCAGGACCTCGGAGTTCTGGGAGGTTTGGCCCATGCCCGTGCCCGACGGGGAGCTCCACCGCGTCCT
>CAJMOL010000270.1 GCA_905215095.1 uncultured bacterium
CTTTTTTAATCCCCGTCCCAGAAAAATCATCCCTCAAAAGACTGTCCTGCGATGTTGAATTGGTGCCTTGCGCTTGTGGGGCCGTGTCGATGTTATGCTCTAACCTCAATTGTTTGAATTGCTTCGGAAAGAGGATGCCGTGATCTGCCCGCATTGCCTTAAGACTATCGAGGACGGCGCCTCGTTCTGCCCCTACTGTAACGCCTATGTGGGTCCGGGCGATGGTCCCGAGCACACCGAGTTCGTGTTCTGTGAGGGCTGCGGTGCCCGTCTTTCTCCGCATGATCGTACGTGCCCCAAATGCGGACGCCCCGCTCCGGGTATCCTCTCCGAGGACGCTGCCGCATCCGATCTGGCTGCGGGTCGCACGGCGGGCTTTCCGCGCCTAACGCAAGAGCAGATCGATACCGAGGTGCCGCATGCGCCGGCCTCTGCCGCTGCGGTGCTTTCGGATGCCGCTGATCCTAACGAGACCTGCGTGCTGCCGGCTTTCGATAAGGATTTCGGTATTCCCAAGGTCGATATTCCCACGCCGGTTTCCCTGCATGACGATCCTCAAAAACCCAAGCGCAAGGTGCATCCCGACGAGGACGCCTACCACAAGCACAAGCGCCATGTCCCCAAGCCGCTCATCGTCATCGCGGTGCTCGTCGCCGTGTGCGGTGGCGTCTATTGGTTTGTAACCGCTGACCCCATGGGCGTCATGCCCGGCTTCTACGACCAGTTTGGCCAAGCCGCCCAGACTACCTTCCCGTCGCGCCAAAAGGGCGAGGCCACCGAGAAAGAGTCCAAGCAAGAGGATGCGTCCGAGGTCGTTCAGGAGGAGACCGTCTTAACCGACGACCAGCTCTACACCAGGCTCGACGGCCTGTACCAGACCATCGTGTCGTACAGCGACGATGACCAGATCGGCGAGGTCATCGATTCGTTTAATAACGGCTATCTGCGCACACCGCTCTCCACCCGCCAGGAGCTGTCGCAGAGCGCCTATGCCCTGCGCGATCAGATTAAAAAGACCCAGGATGAGCTCAACAACCTCAAGGTTCAGGACGACACGGTCTATGCGGAAGACATCGATCATCTAAAGCAGCTTGCCCAGTGGATGTACGAGCGTGTCGACGTGATCTGCCAGAGTTGGGATATCTCGCTGTCCATTCCCGACGGCGAGTCGCTGAGCGCCCGTCAGAGCGAGATCCTGGCGCCCATCGCACAAGGCGGCAACAGCGCGCTTAACCAGTACGACGCCAACGTGAGCGCCTGGAGGCCGCAGCAGCGTTCGTAATTTGTTGCCCTCCGGCGGCATAACCTGCGTGCGCAATTGATGGAAGCCCGTGCTTATTGCTACAATTCGTACAAATATGCTTTAAACGCACGAGGAAGGAACCACATGTTTGGTTTTAAGAAAGAGCTCTATACGCCCGAGTACCAGCTCGTCGGTGACGAGTGCGCGGTGATCGAGACGTCGAAGGGCACCATCAAGGTCAAGTTTGACGGTGAGGGCGCCCCCATCCATGTGGCGAACTTCTGCGAGCTTTCCACTATGGGCTTTTATGACGGCCTTAAGTTCCATCGCTATGTGCCCGGCTTTGTGATCCAGGGCGGCGACCCCAATACGCGCGATATGTCCGGCGCCGACGTCGCTGCCGGTCTTGAGGGCCCCGACGGCATGCCCGGTACCGGTGGTCCCGGCTACTGCATCAAGGGCGAGTTTGCCACCAATCCGCGCAACAGCCATGTTGACGGCGCGCTTGCCATGGCTCGCTCCATGGATCCCGATTCCGCGGGCTCGCAGTTCTACTTCTGCCTGGGTGCCCAGCACAACCTCGACTCCGGCTACACCGTCTTTGGCACCACGGTCGAGGGCCTCGACGTCATCTCGCAGCTGCGCGCCGGCGACGAGATCGTTCATGTCGAGATCGTTCACGAGTAAAGGGGACTTCCTTGAATAGCCAGCTGATCCAACAGGGCCGCGCCGCTTACCGCGCGGGTGATTTTTCCGCTGCCGCCCAGATGCTTGGCGCGGCAAAGACTCCCAACGAGATCATGGGTGAGGCCGACCACCTGCGCGGCAACGCCCTGATGCATCTGGGCATGTACGCCGAGGCCGCCGAGGCCTACGCCGCCGCCCTCAACGACGGCGCCTATGGCAAGCGCGGCGCCCTGCTCACCAACCGCGGCAAGGCGCTCGCCGCCGTGGGCGACTACACGACGGCCGCTCAGGCGTTCTCTGCTGCTACGCAGGATGCTTCCTATGCCACGCCGTTCAAGGCCTATCTGGCCCTGGGCAATGCGCTGTTCCAGTCGGGCGACTATGCCAACGCGGGTACTGCCTTCCGTCAGGCCGCCATCGACGGCGCCAATCCGGCCCCTGCCGCCGCACTCGGCGAGCTCGGTCGTTGCTTCATTAAGCTCGGTCGTCCGGCGGATGCCGTGGAGACCTACCGTACGGCTATCGACTTTGCCGGTCCCCGTGACGACACGCGCGCGCTCAACGCCGGCATGGGTCAGGCGCTTTCTGCCGCCGGCCGTCCCTCCGACGCACTCGACGCCTTTAACGCCGCTACTGCCGATGGCATCTACCAGCTCACCTCTGAGCAGGCCGATGAGCTTGCCCGCGTGCACGACTCGCTCGCCGCGCTTTCGGCCCAGACGGCCATGTCCACGGCTCCGGCTCCCGCGATGGACGC
>CAJMOL010000271.1 GCA_905215095.1 uncultured bacterium
AGCACATTAAGTGCTCTTCGGCTCGTGCGGAACTCGCGATAAATCTCACAGGCCGCGCACGGTCCCCTGTGGGCGAGCAAGCTGTGGAAACTCGGTCGGTCCAGAGCAATATCGTGCAAACGGAATTCTGGCTGATGACCTGTTCGCGACAAAGACTCGATAGGCAGCCCTCTCTATGCCCTTTTATAAGTTGCGGTGAAATAGGGACTGAATTTGGGGATGAATCGTTTAAACAGTCCCTATTTCACCGCAACTTATTTGGGGATGAAAAAGGCGGAGGCCCTGGAGAGGGTCTCCGCCTTTGTTACAAGGGGCGATGTTATTCGCGTACCGTGGAATTAGACCAGGCGGGCGTTGATCGTCTTGGCGATCTCGGCGGCGTCGGTGGAACCCTTGACGGTGGCACGGAAGTCCTCGTCCATGAGCGCCTCGGCGACCTTGGACAGGATCTTGAGGTGCGTAGTGCCAGCCTGAGCGCCCGGGATGAGCAGGGCGATGGCAACGTTGACGGGAGCGCCGTCCATGGTGTCCCAACCGGTCACGCCAGAATCGTCCTTGACGACGATGACGGCAGCCTCGGTGATGGCGTCGGACTTGGCATGCGGAATGGCGAAGCCCTCCATCATGCCCGTAGTGCCCTCGGCCTCGCGAGCCAGGAAGGCGTTCATCACGGCGTCGGCGTCGCCGGCGATACCGGCCTTGACGGCCTGGTTGGAGACAAAGCTCAGAGCCTCGTCACGAGAAGCGAAGTCCTCGGCGACAAAGACGTTCTCGACCTTCACGAAGTCGGAAGCCTCGGCCTTGGGGGCCTCGACGGCAGCGGCCTTGGGGGCCTCAACCGGCTTGGCTGCAGGAGCGGCCTTCTGGTTCTTCTCGAAGTCATACTTCTTGAAGACCACGAACAGAATGCCACCGACCACAGCGCCGATGAGGATAGCGAGGACCCACAGCGGACCGTTCTCGACAACGGGCAGGACCAGGAAGCCACCGTGGGGCGCCGGATCGTGAACGTTGAACATAATGGTCAGGATCGAAGCGATAGAGGAACCGAGCATCATGATGGGCATGACGGGCCAGATGTTCTTGGTCATGAACGGAATGGCGCCCTCGGTGATGTGGGTGCAACCAAGGATGAGGTTGACGACACCGGCGTCGTGATCCTCCTGGCTGAAGTACTTCTTGCCGACAACGACGGCGAAAGTGGTGATCAGCGGCGGAACGATGCAGGCGGCGGAGACGGCAGCCATGAAGTTGGTGCCGAAGTTGTAGGTGTCGGTGCCGACACCGGCGGCCAGGGCCTCGGTGAGCATAGCGGTACCGGTGACGTAAGCAGCCTTGTTGACCGGGCCACCCATGTCAAAGGCGCACATGCAGCCGATGGCAAGACCCAGGACAACGGCGCCAGAGGCGGACAGGCCCTTGAGGAAGTCCATCATGGCGGTGTTGATGGCAGCCATGGGGCCGGAGATGCCGAGCATGACCAGACCGACAATGGCGGTCGAGAACAGCGGGTACAGGAAGATAGCCTTGAGGCCGTCCAGGTTCTTGGGCAGACCGGCAAAAACCTTCTCGAGCAGAAGGATGACATAGCCAGCGAGGAAGCCGCCGACGATGCCGCCCAGGAAGCCGAAGCCCACGCCGGCGCCACCGGCGTCGATCATGCCGGTCTCGGCGTTAACAGGCAGGCCCTGGATGGCGATCATACCGGCGACGAAACCGGGGACGAGCGCCGGGCGCTTGCCGATGGACTCGGCGATATAGGCGGAAAGCACCGGAACCATGAGGTTCATGGCGATGCCGCCGATGATCTTGAGCATCGCAGCAAAGCTGTTGTAGTCAGACGCCGTCGAATCGAAGGACGTAATGCCCCACAGGAACGAAACGGCGGTCAGAACACCACCGGCAACGACGAAGACCAGCATGTGGCTGACGCCGTTCATGAGGTGCTTGTAGATGATGTGGCCGATGGACTCCTTCTCCTCGACCTCGTCCTCGACATCGGCAGCGGCTGCAACCGTGCTGTCGCCCTTGGCGGCGAGCGCGCGGTCAATCAGCTTACCGGCGGCCTCAACGGACAGGGCCTTGGAAACACCAACGGAAACCATGGGCTTGCCGGCGAAACGCTCAGCCTGGACATCCTTGTCGGCTGCGACGACGACGGCCTTGGCACCAGCGATCTCACTCTTGGTGAGCTCGTTCTCGACACCGACCTGGCCATGAGTCTCGACCTTAATGGTCAGACCGCGCTCGGCAGCTGCCTTCTCCAGCGCCTCCTTCGCCATGAAGGTGTGCGCAATGCCGGTCGGGCAACCGGTCGCGGCGATGATGTCAAACTTAGCCATGTGTCCCTCCTTCTTGAGTACAGCGCCCGCGGGCGCTCCCCTACACGCGCTTCGATGCGCGTTTTTCCACAACTGAAAGATACCAACCTACCGTCCGCGTGAGAAGAGACAAGGCGCAATTCTCCGGTGAAAGGTTCTTTCATAACCGTAAACGGTAAGTGAAAGTTTACCATCAACACTTGAAACGGCAAGGTGTATCTTGTAATTGAAACTGCCCGTATACTATGGCATTAAAAACGAGTCCGATTTTCATGCCAACCAGGAGCCATCCATGACCGATAGCAGCAAGAGCGCGCTCTCCCTTATTAGCACGCACAAAGGGTACAGCGATTCCGAGCAGC
>CAJMOL010000272.1 GCA_905215095.1 uncultured bacterium
TGGGCAAACTCGTGGATGAGGGCCTGGACCAAGCCGACGCCGCATCCGTTTCGCAGCTGCCGTCGCAGGACGGCGCCGCGACGGTCGACGCCACCACCCATGTCACCCGCGCTGGCGGCTGGGTCGTCGCCTCCGAGACTTGTGCGCTCGACATTGTGGGCGCCGAGTACGTCCGCGACGTCCGTCCCGGTGAGATTTTGCGCATCAGCGCCGAGGGCCTGGTGTCCGAGCAGGGCGTGCCTGCCGCCGAAGAGCCTGCTAACTGCATTTTTGAGCAGGTCTACTTTGCTCGCCCCGATTCCATCATGAACGGCAAGAGCGTCTACGCCTGCCGTTATGACATGGGTCGTCAGCTGGCACATGAGGAGCCCGTCGAGGCCGACCTGGTCATCGGCGTGCCCGACTCCGGCCTGCCGCCTGCGGAGGGCTATTCGCACGAGAGCGGCATTCCCTTTGGCGAGGGCCTCATCAAGAACCGTTACGTGGGCCGTACGTTTATCGAGCCTACGCAGGAGCTGCGTGCCATGGGCGTGCGTATGAAGCTCAACCCGCTGCGTGACAACATCGAGGGCAAGCGCCTGGTCGTCATTGACGACTCCATCGTCCGCGGCACCACCATGGTGCAGCTCGTCAAGATGCTGCGCAACGCCGGCGCCAAGGAGATTCACATCCGCATCAACTCGCCCGAGGTCATCTGGCCGTGCTTCTACGGTATCGATACCGACGTGCAGTCGCAGCTTATCAGCGCCAACAAGACGGTCGACGAGATTTGCGAGTATATCGGCGCCGATTCGCTGGCCTTCCTTTCGGTCGAGGGCCTGCTGAAGGTCATGCCCAAGGGCGGCTACTGCGATGCGTGCTTTACCGGCCGCTACCCCGTGGCGATTCCCGAGAGCTTTGGCCGCGACAAGTTCATGGAGGGCTTTAAGCCCCGTAACCTGGACAAGCCGCTGCACTTTGACGACGACGCCGTGGTCGAGAAATACGACGACCGCAGCTGGGAAGAGGAGCACGGCGAGGCCTAAAACCTGCCATGTGGGGACAGGTTTATTTTGGTAGGTTTTACCTGCTGTTTTGTTGATATGACGGCGCGCGTTGTTATGGCGCGCGCCGAAATGAACGCAACTATGAGCACCGTTTGGCGCCCGCGCGGCGCCACGGTAGTGGGAGAGGAAGGCTCAGATGAGCGACAGCAAGCATGTGACGTATGAGGATGCCGGCGTCGATACCGCCGAGGGCGGCCGCGCCGTTGACGCTATTAAGCAGATGGTTAAGGACACCAACCGTCCCGAGGTCATCGGCGGCATCGGTGGCTTTGGTGGCCTGTTCTCGGCCGCCGCGCTCAAGGATATGGAAGACCCGATCCTGATCAGCGGCACCGACGGCGTGGGCACCAAGCTTGTGCTCGCCCAGATTATGGACCGTCACGAGACGGTGGGCCAGGACCTGGTCGCCATGTGCGTCAACGACATTTTGGCTTCGGGCGCCGAGCCGCTGTTCTTCCTGGACTACGTTGCCATCGGCCACATCGAGGCCGAGCACATGGCAAAGATCATCAAGGGTGTGGCCGACGGCAAGATCGACTCCACCTCCATGGCCGAGATCGTCGGCGGTATTGGCGAGGGTTGCCGTCAGGCCGGTTGCGCCCTTATCGGCGGCGAGATGGCCGAGCACCCGGGCGTCATGGCTCCCGCCGATTACGACCTCGCCGGCTTTACCGTGGGTGTTGTCGATCGTCCCAAGATGCTCGACCCCGCGAACGTTCGCCCCGGCGATGTGATCCTGGGCCTGCCCTCCACCGGCGTGCACTCCAACGGCTACTCGCTCGTGCGCAAGGTTATCGGTGTCGACGGCATCAAGCCGGGCACGCCCGAGGCCGCCGCTAAGGCCGAGGAGCTGAGCCGTCCGCTCGAGGAGCTCGGCGGTGCTTCGCTGGCCGACGCTCTGCTGGCTCCCACGCGCATCTACGTCAAGCCGATTCTGGAGCTGCTCCGCGGTGGCGCCAACGTTCATGCCATTGCCCACATCACCGGTGGCGGTATTACCGAGAACCTCAACCGCGCGCTCGCCGACGACGTCGATGCCGTGGTCACCCGCAACGGCGCCGAGATGGGCTGGGATGTTCCGCCCGTCATCACCTACGTGTCGCGTCAGGCCGAGCTCGCGCCCAACGAGGCGTGCAAGACCTTCAACATGGGCGTCGGCCTGTGCCTGATCGTCGCCCCCGAGGACGAGGCTGCCGTGACCGAGGCTCTGGTCGCGCTGGGCGAGAAGCCGTTCCGCGTGGGCGAGTGCGTCGAGGGTTCCGGTAAGGTCGTGTACTCCGATGAGCGCTAACGAGCAGATGGCTGCCGCCGAGGGCCTGGGCTTTGTGCCCTACACCCGTCCGACCGGCACCGATACGGCCGAGCCGCTCAAGATCGGCGTGCTCATCAGCGGTTCGGGTACCAACCTGCAGGCGCTGATCGACCTGATCGCCGCCGGCAAGCTCAACGCTTCGATTGAGCTTGTGGTGTCGAGCCGTCCTTCGGCTAAGGGTTTGCAGCGCGCTGAGCGCGCGGGCATCCAGACGCTCACGCTGTCCAAGGATGTCTATGCCGACCCCATCGCCGCCGACGAGATCATCGCGCACGAGCTGCTCGAGCGCGGCTGCGAATATGTGGTCATGGCCGGT
>CAJMOL010000273.1 GCA_905215095.1 uncultured bacterium
AATTCTGGGCGTTGCGGGCGCCGATCTGCATGACGTCAATCTTCTTGTCCAAGAAGACCTGTACGTCGCGTGGGTCCATGATCTCGGTGACGATCGGCATGTCGAGCTCGGCAGACGCCTCGCACAGCAGGTCGAGGCCGGCGGGGCCCATGCCCTGGTAGGCGTAGGGGGAGGTGCGGGGCTTGTAGGCGCCACCGCGCAGCATCGTGGCTCCGGCGGCCTTCACGCGGCGGGCGATGCGGATGAGGTTCTCGCCCTCGACGGAGCAGGGACCGGCGATGACCTGGAACTGGTCGCCGCCGATCTTGACGCCGTGGCCGCAGTCGATAACGGAGTCCTCGGGGTGGAACTTGCGGTTGGCGCGCTTGAACGGCTCGGAGACGCGCTGCACGCGCTCGACGACGTCCATGGACTCGAGCAGGAACGGGTCGATCTTGGTCGTATCGCCCACCAAGCCGATAATCGTCTCATTCTCGCCGCGCGAGACATCGGTCTTCAGGCCTTTTTTCTCAATCCAGCTGACGATATGGCTGACGGCCTCGTCGCTGGCGCTCTGCTTTAAAATCGCAATCATGGTGTGCCTCTCACCTCGATGGATAGTCCTTGCAAAAACGGCCCGCATCGCGAGCCGTATTATATGGTGCATGAGAGTTTATACTAATTATTTCACTTTTGCGTTCTAAAGTGGGCCTTTGCGCCGCGTCTCCCACGTATTTGCAAAGCTTTTTCTATTCTTTTGTTAGCCCGTGGCGCACTTGGGTATAATGCCTACCGTTCGCCCTATTAGCTCAGGGGATTAGAGCGTCTGCCTCCGGAGCAGAAGGCCGTTGGTTCGAATCCAACATGGGGCACCATCGAACGTAAGACCGTCCGAACCTCGCATGGTCCGGGCGGTTTTCTTATACCGACGCGACGTGATGGGACGTGGTATGGCAACAACGGATATCGAGCGCGGACTCTCGACCGCCGAGGTCGAGGAGCGCATCGCCGCCGGTAAGATCAACCGCAACATGGAGCTCAAGACCAAGTCGGTCAAAGAGCTCATCATCGAGAACCTCTGCACGCTGTTTAACTTGATCAACGTGGTCTTGGCGTTTTTGGTGTTGCTGACCGGTTCGTTTAAGAACCTGACGTTCCTGTTCGTGGTGTTCTTGAACACGGCAATTGGCGTCATTCAGTCCATGCGTTCCAAGAAGATGGTCGATAAGCTCACGCTGCTGACCTCCAAGAAGGCTATCGCGGTGCGCGACGGCGCCGAGGTGGAGCTCGATCTGGACCAGATCGTGCTCGACGATATCATTCGCCTGGGGCGCGGTGACCAGATTCCCGCCGACGCCGTGGTGGTGTCGGGCGAGGCGCTCGTCAACGAGAGTCTGCTGACGGGCGAGAGCGACCTTATTAAGAAACAGCCCGGTTCCGAGCTCATGAGCGGCAGCTTTATCGACTCGGGCCTGCTGCGCGCCCGCGTGATCCATGTCGGCGCCGATAACTACGTGGCAAAGATCAACAACGAGGCCAAGTACGTCAAAAAGGTCAATTCCGAGATCATGAACGCGCTTAACGCCATCGTGCGCTTTGCGAGCATCATCATGATCCCGCTCGGTTTGGCGTTGTTTGCCTCGAGTGTGAGCGAGCTGTGGGATGCCGCGGGAACCCCGGGCGATAGCGCGCTTTCCTGGTGCTTCTCCGAGCTGCTGGCCGGTCGTGTGCCTTCTTCGGCGCTGCTTTCCACGGTGGGTGCCCTGCTGGGCATGATTCCGCAGGGCCTGGTGCTGCTGACCTCGTCGGTGCTCGCGATTGCCACGGTGCGTCTAGCGCGTCGCAAGGTGCTGGCACAGCAACTCTACTGCATCGAGACGCTCGCGCGCGTCGACGTTTTGTGCCTGGACAAGACGGGCACCATCACGTCGGGCCGCATGGAGGTCGAGGGCACGTATCCGCTGCCGGTTGAGGGCGTGAGCCTAGGCGCCGGCTCGGACGCGGCGGCTGTTCCCGTCGATACCACGGTGCTCGATTTTGCGCTGGCTAACGTGGCGCGTGCGACTTCGGCCGATGCCAACGAGACCTGCCAGGCGCTGCTCAACTATTACGCCGATCGTCCGGTCGAAGTTTCCGAGCCGCTGTCGGTCATTCCGTTCTCGTCCTCCAAAAAGTGGAGTGGCGCGTCGTTTGCGCAGGGCTCCTATGTGATGGGTGCGGCGCAGTTTGTGCTCTCTGATCGTGTGTTTTCGCAGGTCGAGAACCGTGTCGCCGAGCTTGCCGATACCTGCCGCGTGCTCGTGGTGGCGCGCGTGGACGGCTTTACGCCCGATGGCGATATGGTGGGCGAGGCCGAGCCCGTGGGCTTTGTGACCATCCGCGATGAGATTCGTACCTCGGCAGCCGAGACTATCGGCTACTTTAACGAGCAGGGCGTGACCCTCAACGTGATCAGCGGCGACGACCCGCGTACGGTGTCGTCGATCGCGCGCGTGGTGGGCGTGCCGGGGGCGGACGCCTATGTAGACGCCACGACGCTCGATACGCCGGCCAAGCTCGATGCCGCAGTGGACCGCTACCATGTCTTTGGTCGTGTGACCCCGCAGCAGAAGCGCGAGCTCGTGCAGGCGCTCAAGCGCCGCGAGCACACCGTGGCCATGACGGGCGACGGCGTCAACGACGT
>CAJMOL010000274.1 GCA_905215095.1 uncultured bacterium
TCAATCAAGATAATTATTTATTAAACGACGGCACACGACGCTGTCGTACGAATGTCAACGGTGTTCGCATAGTCGATGACCGTTGATATAGTTGACCTCAACTTGTAGAGGAGGGTGCGCACATGCCGCAGACGACATACATTCGCCGCGTTGCCGCGCGTGCCCTATATATGGCTCGGAGCCGCATATGAGCAGGTATGTTCACGGCTCCGGGAGAGACGACGCACAACTAAATAACCGTCCTCAAGGCAGGTTCCCTAAAATTCCGGGTTTGAGCACGGTCGGACAATCGCCGTCCGTCGTGCATCGATACCGCCGTTATCCGTTTTTGGTTCGAGAGGGGAACCGTCATGGCTGAAGAATTTGATTTCCATCCGATGTGGGAGAGCCTCGGCATGAATCTTGCCGACCACGACATGCTGTTGGGCGCCGTGGGCCAGATGTACGGCGATATGTTCCTGACGCAGAACAATCGCCCCAAGTCCACGTCCTACCTGGACTTTGTGGCCACCAACATCCATAGCGGCCGTATTAAGGAGATGCTCGACAAGAAGGAGGCCGGCGAGGCCACCAAGATCGTCGGTTCGTTCTGCGTGTACGTGCCCGAGGAGATCGTACTTGCCTGTGACGGTATTCCCGTGGGCCTGTGCTCGGGTGCCGATTGGGCAACCGATAAGGTCGAGGAGCACCTGCCGCGCAACACCTGCCCGCTTATCAAGAGCTTTGCCGGCTTTAAGCTGGGCGAGGTCTGCCCCTATATCGAGTCGAGCGACCTGGTGGTAGGCGAGAACACCTGCGATGGCAAGAAGAAAGCTTACGAGTTCTTTGCCACGCAAAAGAACATGTACGTCATGGATATTCCCAACGTGCACGACGAGTCGACGCTCGTGACCTGGAAGGCCGAGGTCAAGAAGCTCGCCGCCAAGATCGAGGAAGAGTGTGACGTCAAGATTACGCCTGAGCGTCTGAAGACCGCCATCCGCGCCGTCAATGAGAAGCGTCGCGCCCTGCAGCGCCTCGCTGCCACGCGCACTGCCGACCCGGCGCCTATCAGCGGTCTCGATAGCCTGCTGACCGTGCAGGCAGCCTTTATGGACGACACGCCGCGTCTGACCGGAGCCATTAACGATATGGCGGCTGAGTGCGAGCAGCGTGTCGAGGCCGGCGAGGGCGTGGCGCCCAAGGGGACCAAGCGCATCCTGTACACCGGCACGCCCATGGCTGTGCCCAACTGGAAGCTGTTCAATCTCATCGAGAAGGCCGGCGGTGTCGTGGTGGGCGAGGAGTCCTGCACGGGCTCGCGCTACTACAAGGACCTGGTCGACGAGTCCGGCGAGACGGTCGACGAGATGCTCGACGCCATCGCCGAGCGCTACTTTAAGATCAACTGCGCCGTCTTTACGCCCAACGGCCAGCGTATGAAGGACATTGTCCAGATGGCCAAGGACCTGCATGCCGACGGCATCGTCGACGTGGCGCTGCAGTTCTGCACGCTCTACGAGATGGAGTCGTTTGCCGTGGAGAAGGCCGCCGAGGAGGCAGGCATTCCGTTTATGCACATCACGACCGACTACGCCGGCGAGGATGCCGGTCAGCTCCAGACCCGCATCGAGGCTTTCTTGGAAACCATTTAGGGGTATCCGTCCCGGCGGCTTCCCCAGGCACCCGATCTTGCCGTTCAAACCATCGTTTGCGTACCAAAGTACGCGGCGCTTCTCTTTCACGGCAACCTCGGGCACCTGGGAAAGCCGTTTCCTTGGTTGGTTAAAAGGTTTGTTAAGGAGTTATATGTCGGAAAATATTGAGCAGCCGTTGCCGCGCACGTTTGAGGAGTTCAACGAGCAGCGCAAGGCGGCGTTTATTCGCGTTAAGGATTACAAGCAGGCCGGCAATCGCCTGGTCGGCTTTTTGTGCAGCTATACGCCACTCGAGATTATCGATGCCGCGGGCGCTGCAAGCGTGGCCCTGTGCGGCACATCCGACGAGGTGATTCCCGAGGCCGAGAAGGTGCTGCCGGCAAACCTGTGCCCGCTCATCAAGTCGACGTACGGTTTTGCCTATTCGCAAAAGTGCCCGTTTACGTACTTTAGCGACATGATCATCGGTGAGACCACCTGCGACGGCAAAAAGAAGATGTACGAGCTGCTCAACGAGCTCAAGCGCACGCACATTCTGCATCTTCCGCAGGGTCGCAATCGCGCCTACGAGCGTGAAGGCTGGTACGAGGAGTGCCGCCTGCTCAAAGAGGAGCTCGAGGGCTTCTACGGCATCACGATTACCGACGATGACTTGCGCGCTGCCGTCCGACGCCGCAACCGTCTGCGTGCGGCGCAACTCGAGATGTTTGCCCTCCAGGCCAACCAGCCTGCGGCCATGAGCGGCGTCGACCTGATGAGCACCATGTTCGCCGGTACGTTTAGCTTTGATATCGAGGCCTATACGCAGAAGCTGGAGCAAAAGGTTGCCAAGCTGCGCGAGGCCTACGACGCGGGCGAGCGCCCGGTTGCGGCGGATGCCAAGCGCATTCTGATCACCGGCTGCCCGGTGGGCGGCGTGATCAACAAAATCGGCCGCACCATCGAGTCCAACGGCGGCGTGGTCGTGTGCATGGACGACTGCTCGGGCGAGCGCACCGCCGACATCGC
>CAJMOL010000275.1 GCA_905215095.1 uncultured bacterium
GGCGGCGGCGAGCACGTCGGCAATCAGATGATTGAGCGGCGCAGCGTCGCTTTCAATGTTGCTCGAAAACGCCAAGCCCTCGCGCTGGCTCATGATGGCGATGCCGTGGTCGCCCAGTGTACCCGAGACCAGGATGACATCGCCGGGCTGGCAGTTTGCGCCGCTGAGCGCCACGCCCGCAGGCACCTCGCCCACGCCGGCGGTATTGATATAGACGCCGTCGGCCCCGCCGCGCTCGACCACCTTGGTGTCGCCGGTGATAATCTTCACACCTGCCTCATGTGCCGTTTCGGCCATGGTCTGTACAATCTGGCGCAGCTTGTCCATGGGATAGCCCTCTTCAAGGATAAAGCCGCACGACAGGTAGCGCACGTTGGCGCCCGAGGTCGCGACATCGTTAACGGTTCCGCACACGGCGAGGCGGCCGATGTTGCCACCGGGGAAGAACTGCGGCGAGACTACAAAGCTGTCGGTCGACATGGCGATGCGCCCGCTCGCGGGCAGCGCGGCGACGCCGGCATCGTTGCCTTCGAGCAGCTCGGGCGAACCAAAGGCATCTAAAAAGACCTCATCGATGATGCGCTTCATCATCTGTCCGCCGGAGCCGTGGCCCAACAGGACGGTGCTATCGGTGATGCTATGGGACATATCCAAAACTCCAATCGTGGGAGGTGTCAGTGCGCGGGGGCGTTCGGGCTAGACTCGGTAACGGTAGTACGCCGCGCAGCTGCCTTCGGAGCTCACCATGCACGGGCCGACGGGGTGCTCGGGCGTGCAGGTGCGGCCAAAGAGCGGGCAGCTGCTCGGCGTAATGGCCCCGCGCAGCACGTCGCCGCAGCGGCACCCACGCGGCTCGACCGTCTCCTCGACGGGCACGTCAAAGCGGGTGCGGGCATCAAAGCGCGAGAACTCGGGGCGGATGGAAAGGCCCGAGTTGGCAATCGGCCCCAGTCCGCGCCACGTGGTGTCGCACGGCTTAAACACCTGCTCGACCAGCTGGCGCGCCACGGGGTTGCCGTCTGCGTTGACGCCACGGCGGTAGGCGTTGCCAATCGCGGGCCCGCCCTCGACAACCATCTGGACCAGCATGCAGATGCCTTGCAGGATATCGACCGGTTCAAATCCCGTGACCACGCCCGGGGTATCGAATTCGTTGACCAAAAAGCCAAAGGGTGCCAAGCCCGTGATGGTGGCGACGTGGCCCGGCAGGATAAAGCCGTCGATGGCGGTCTCGGGGTCGTTGGCGATGGCGCGCAACGCTGGCGGCGTGGTCTTGTGGGCGCAATAGACCGAGAAGTTCAAAAGCCCGCGCGCCTCGGCCTCCAGGATGGCGGCGGCGATGGTGGGCGTCGTGGTCTCAAAGCCCACGCCCATAAAAATGACCGGACGATTGGGGTTTTGCTCGGCAATGTCGAGCGCGTCGAGCGGGGAATAGACGATGCGGATGTCGCGTCCTGCCGCCTTTTGCGCAGCGAGCGAGGTGGATGATCCGGGCACGCGCATCATGTCGCCAAAGGTGGTGATGATGGCGCCGTCTATGTTGGCGAGCGCGATTGCGTGGTCGATGTCGCGGTTGGCGGTAACGCAGACGGGGCAGCCCGGTCCGCTCAGCAGCTTGAGCCCGGCCGGCATAATGGAGCGAAAGCCATAGCGGCCGATGCTTACGGTGTGCGTGCCGCAGACTTCCATAAGGTTGATGGTGCGGTCGCCGACAAGCTCGCAAATGCGATCGATGAGCTCGCGGGCCAGCTTGGAATCGCGAAATGCCGAAAAGTCGATACCGGAGCGAGCCGGCTGTCCGGCCGCCACTAGTATGCCTCGGCCGGGTTGCTGGCCAGTTGGTCTTCTTCGGCCAGCTCGGTCATGGTGTTGACCAGGTCGAGCGTCTCCTGCGCCTCCTGCTCGTCGACAATCTGGATGCCAAAGCCGGCGTGCACGAGAATATAGTCGCCAACCTGCGCCGTCGGCACGAGTCGCAGCGACACGGGGCGCTCGATGCCCATCATGTCGACGGTGGCCTTGAGGTCGTCGTCGCGTTTGACTACTTTACCGGGAACGGCAAGGCACATATTGTTCCCCTTTTAGACGCTTTGCGCTGGATGGGCGCTTAATAATCCATCAGTTGATGGTAGCGCTCGCGGGGTTCGCGGGCAAACGCGTTACGCCTGTGAGACGGCTGGGCACGGCGGCGTACGAGGGCGAGCTACTGTGATGCAATCCGCGCAAGACGAGCGCTCGCGACCGCCGCCTGACCGTAGGCGATGCAGCCGTCATTGACGGGTACGGTGTGGGGGACCAAGACAGCAAGGCCCGCGCTTTTGAGCTCGCGGGTGAGGAGCCGAAGCAGAAGTCGGTTCATGAACACGCCGCCCGATAGGGCGACGGTGTCGATGCCCTCGCGCACGCAGATATCGCTGGAGATGTGTGCCGAGGAGCGCGCGACGGCGACATGGAAGTCGAGCGCGAGCCTGTCGGCGGGCGCTCCGGCTTCAATTCCCTCCAAAAGTGCCTCAAAGAGTGCTTTCTGGTCCAGAACATAGGAGCCGTCCAACCACGATGGGTCAGATGCGGAATAGCCGGCGTTGTCGTCGGGAAAACGGGCGATTTCGCTGTCCAGTGCACGCCAGGCGGCGGCTTCGA
>CAJMOL010000276.1 GCA_905215095.1 uncultured bacterium
CGTACGTCTACTGGGATCGATTCGCGCCGCCTTCGGTGACGGTGCTCGATGTGGGCCAGGCGGATGCGATTCTTATCCGCCAGGGCGACGCATTAGCACTCGTCGACTGCGGGCTCGATGAGCGCGTGGTAGCGGCGTTGGTTCGCAATAACGTGCACCATATCGATGCCGTCTTTGTGACGCATTGGGATGAGGATCACTGGGGTGGTCTGCCTGCCGTGCTCGAACAGTTTTCGGTCGGAACGATTACCGTGGCGGCGGATGCGTTGGAGGATGCTCCTGCCGAGGTATTGAATCGACCTGGCGTTGAGTATCGGCAGGTGCGCCGTGGGGATACGGTCGACATCGGCTCATTTTGTGCCCGCGTGATGTGGCCGTTCGAGTCCGTAGATGGCGAGGGAAATGAGGACTCGCTTGTCCTGCTACTCTCTTATGTTCAGGAAGGCAAGAGCCTGCGTATGCTCCTCACTGGTGATGCCGAGCTCGACCAAGAACGGGAATTCGTGCAGGAGGTGGGGGATATCGATGTCCTTAAACTTGGGCATCACGGCTCCAAGGTTTCAGTCGATGGTGAGTTGCTGGATGTCCTGAGACCCGAGCTTTCCCTCGCGAGCGCCGGCAAGGGGAATCGATACGGTCATCCGTCGGATGCCTGCATCGATGCCGTTCAGGAAGCGGGCGGTGCGTTCGCATGCACCATCGAACACGGTGATATCACCATCAGCCCGACCGCAAAGGGCTTTGCGATGCGATGCCAGCGACCGTGACGACGTCGATGGCGTGTGGTGGGCCCCTGGGCTAGAATGGCACGGAACGAATACGAAGGCCTGCGGGAGGGGAGCGTAATGTCCGAAACCGGTCTGCTGCCGGCATATCTGATCGTCGGTACCGATGGGGTCAAGCGCGACCACGCCGTCTCGCGTATGAAAGCTCGCTTGGAAAAGTCGGGTATGGTTGAGTTCAACCTCGATGAGCGCGACATGACGAAAGATCCCGATATCGAGTCGATCATCGGCTCGCTCAATACCTTTCCCATGGGTAGCGAGTTTCGCTTGGTGATCCTCGACGGCTGCTCCAAGCTTGCCAAGGCGGTTTCGGAGCCGCTTGTCGAGTACCTCGCAAGTCCCAGCCCCACGACGGTCTGTCTCATTATCGCCGACTCACTTGCCAAGAATACGCGCCTGTATAAGGCAATCGCCAAGATCGACAAGAAAGCTATCGTCGATTGCTCGGGTACCAAGCGCTGGGAACTGCCTCGCCGCGTTCAACAGATGGCGACGCAGCGCGGTAAGTCCATCTCGACGGCTGCTGCCGAGGAGCTTGTCTCGCGTTCGGGCGAAAACACACGTATGCTCGATAACGACCTGGCAAAGCTCGCCCAGATGGTCGAGGCGCCCCAGATTGAGCTTACAGACGTTGAGCGTTGGATTGTGCGTACGACCGAGGTTCAGCCTTGGGACTTCCTCAACGCCGTCTCGGCTCGCGATATGCGGCGTTCGCTCGAGCTCTTTAAGCTTCTGCCCTCCAAGAGCTACGTGTGGACCTACACGCTGCTATGCGGTCGCATCCGTGAGCTGATCGTCGCCAAGGCGCTCGATGGGCGTGGGCAGGGGCGTGAGCTCGCCGCGACGCTCAAGCTTCAGGCCTGGCAGGTCAAGAATCACCTTACCTGGGCTCGTCGTTTTTCTATGACCGAGCTCGTTGCCGCGCTCGAGGGCGCCGTCGATGTGGAGCTCGCGCTCAAGGGCTCGGCCGATTCTCAGACTGCGCTTTTGCTCTGGATTACGAACATCTTGAGAAAATCGTGATGATACCTGCCTATTTGACAAATTCGTTCTATCCCTTTGAGGGGGAGCGTGCTATAGTAGGCGCTTGCATGACCTCACCGTGTCTCAGAGGTGTCATACATTTTTTGCAAGGAACTCGAAAGGAACTCCAGAAGTGGCAAACATCAAGTCTCAGAAGAAGCGTATCCGCACCAATGAGGCAGCTCGCATGCGTAACAAGGCTGTCAAGTCCGAGCTCAAGACGCTGACCAAGCACGTCCAGTCCGCCGTCGCCGAGGGCGACGCCGAGAAGGCCCAGGCTGCCCTCAAGACCGTCACCAAGCGTCTCGACATGGCTGCCGCTAAGCATGTCATCCACAAGAACCAGGCTTCCAACCGCAAGTCCGGTCTTGCCAAGCTCGTGAACAGCATCAACGCTTAAGTTGTAAATTTCACACCACACAGATTACGCGCATAAATGGAGCCTGTTTTATGGAACAGGCTCCATTTTTTGTACCGCTCGGGTAAGATAGTCCGCATGAATACTTCAATTGACATTTCCCACATCCGCAACTTCTCAATCGTTGCGCACATCGACCATGGCAAGTCCACGATCAGCGATCGCATCCTCGAGCTCACCCATACCGTCGACGAACGCGACATGGAGTCGCAGCTGCTCGACACCATGGATATCGAGCGCGAGCGCGGCATCACGATCAAGTCCAATGCCGTTCGCGTGTCCTATGACGCCGACGATGGCGAGACGTATCAGTTCAATCTGATCGATACGCCGGGCCACGTGGACTTTACCTATGAGGTCTCGCGCTCGCTGGCAGCCTGTGAGGGCGCGGTGCTCGTT
>CAJMOL010000277.1 GCA_905215095.1 uncultured bacterium
GGGTGACATTGTCTACAACAGTATGCGAATGTGGCAGGGCGCCGTTGGGTCAAGTGATTACGATGGTATTGTTAGCCCAGCTTACGTAGTTGCTAGACCTGCCATCGAGCTAGACACAACTTGCTTTGGCTATCTTCTGAAACGGCCTGAGATGTTATATAAATATCTGTGCGATTCGCAGGGAAACTCGAAAGATACCCAAACTCTGAAATATGACAGGTTTGCGGATATCGAAGCCACAATGCCAGCAAATCTCGAAGAGCAACGGGTGATTTCAGCTTGTCTAGGACGCGTTGACACCCTCATCACCCTTCATCAGCGTGCGTGATCCGCCCCCTTGTAGACAAACAGAGACAAAAGTGGAACCTCAGTTGTTTGGCCCGAGACCCCTTAAATCTCGGACTCATTTATTAACTCGATTTCCCAAAATGGATTATTTCGGCATGGGAGATTTCGAATGCGTCGCTACCCGCGCTCCATCTCGTGGGCCAGGAAGTGCTTGGTCACGGCGAACAGGCGCTCGTCGGGGGCGACGTCGTCGCGCATCTCGATGAAGTCCGCCATCTCGTCGCGCAGGAAGGCGGGCATGACGATCGTGCGCACGGACTTGGGCGTCTTGGGGTCGGTCACGGTGTCAACGCCGTTGAGGCTCTGGTACGACTTGTTGATGCGCAGCCGCGAGCTCTCCAGCATGAAGTCGGACGGCGTGAGCGCCAGGAGCTCGCCGCAGCGTATGCCCGTCCAGTAAAGCAGCTCGAAGGCGTGGAATGAGAGAGGCTTGTCCATGACGGCCTCGCTGAACCTCAGGTACTCGTCCTTGGTCCAGAACTGCATCTCGCCGCCCTTCTTCGAGCCTATCTTGTCGACCCTGCGCACCGGGTTGTCGCTGAGGCCGTAGTAGCGCTCGGCGTGGTTGAAGATGGCGTTGAGCTGGTTGTTCACTGTGCGCAGGTACGTCGGTGCCCAGGGCTTCCCGTCGGCGTCCCGGTGCTCGGTGAGCTCGTTTTGCCACCTGATGACGTCGATCGGCCTCACGTCGCACATGCGCATGTCCCCGAAGAACGGCACGAGCTTGTCGTTGATGATGTACTCCTTGGTGATCCACGTGTGCTCGCGTATGCGCGGCTTCACCTCGGAGGCGTACACCTCGACGAACTCGGAGAACGTCATGTCCATGGCCCCGCCGTTAAGGCTCTTGAACTGGCTCTCCCACACTGCGGCCTCCACCTCGGAGGAGAAGCCGCGCTTCGTCTTGTGGCGCTTCGAGCCGCGGGCGTCGCGGTAGTAGCACTGCACGTAGAACGTGCCGTTGCCGTCGTCCTTGTACACGGGCATGTCAGTCCACCTCCGGGAAGTACAGGGCGTCGAAGACGTCGCTTCGAACGCGCCCGCGGATGACCACGCGCCCGCGCGCCTCCTGCTCGGCGTTTATCTTCCTGATCACCTCGTAGGCGCTGCCTTTCTTGATCCTCAGCAGCTCCGCGACCTCGTCGGCGTCCAGCATGTGCGGCCTCGGCGTCTTCGCCACCTTCTCGTCCATGGCTCCTCCAATCAATGGCGTACGGATACGTACGGTTCACAGATTCAGAGTAAACGTACATATCTGTACTGTCAATAGAATTGCGTACATTTGCGTACGCTGATAAGATGTGCTGGTACGTAATTCCAGGAGGAGGGCTCATGTCCGTAGGCGAGAACATAAGGCGGTACCGCAAGTCGCGCGGCATGACGCAGGCGCAGCTCGCCGAGGCGGTCGGCCTGATCGAGGGGGCCGTGCGCCACTACGAGAGCGGCATCCGCGCCGTGAAGCCCGAGCTGCTCGAGTCCATCTCCGCGGCGCTCGGCGTGTCCGTCAACGCCCTCAAGGATTACGGCGTCGAGACTGCGGGCGACCTCATGTCGCTGCTCGTGCGGCTCGAGGACTCCTTCGGCATCGTGCCCGCAGCCGACGGCACGGGCCTCTCCCTGAACCCCAAGGCGCCGCACGCGCCCAAAGCCGCGATGGCGATCGAACTGTGGGCAGAGAAGCGCGCGCAGCTCGAAAACGGCAAGATCGACGCCGACGAATACGAGGACTGGAAAGCCTCGCTGTAGCGGCTCTCCGCATTTCGCGATCAACGCAACCGAATCAGGACGGTGGACCAGGCGGCGAGCGCCGCTCGGGCCTGCGTAAGCTGAGTTTTTACTCCCCATTGCATGCCAAGGCATTTCCGGCGCACCTGGGGAGTAAATGACGCGGTGGCTTACACGGCGGCACGCGGCAGTACGCCGCGGCATTTCCCCTGGTTACTCCCGTTTTCATTGAGGCGGCGAGATTCTTTACTCCCCATTAACCACCTGGGAAAACGCTGTGAGAAGACCGCCGAAAAGCCTATTGAGTTCGATTTGAGTTTCACAGGCCCCGAAACGGCCCCGTTTGGCTCTCGGAGACAAAAATCGCGCGTCTACTCACTTGGGATGAATCCTTACTCCCGTTCCTCCGAATGCCGCACCGTGCCTTGCCGTCTTGAAACACGGGGGAGTAAATTGCGAAATCGCAGGTGAAAGGGAGTAAAACGACAAAGAAAAAGGAGGCTTCGGTAGTTTGTGTGACAAGGGGCTAGCCTAGGCAGCAACGCTC
>CAJMOL010000278.1 GCA_905215095.1 uncultured bacterium
GCCCCCTCACGTACTTGGCCGCGCCGAAGTGCGCGGCGGCGGTGTAGGCCCCCGGGTTGGCGACCAGCCTCCTGGCCTTGTCGATCGAGGCCTGGCGCTCCTTGCGGGCGCGCCTCTCGTACTTCTCCGACCAGAAGGCGACGTACTTGACCTCGACATCGACCTTGCGCTTGGCCCCGTCCGGCCCCTCCACGCTCACGGTCTTGCGGCCCTGCCTGCTCTTGACCTTGTAGGTGACGCGGCCGTCGGCGCCCGCCGTGCAGGCGTAGCCCTCGTCGGAGAGCACCCAGCCCCTGAGCTCGGCGTCCGACTTGGTGCCGCGGATGGACTGCGAGTAGACGAAGCCGTCGCCCCTGGCCACGAGCGCGGCGATGTTGGTGGAGCAGTTGTTCCCCTTGTCGCCGACCACGACGACCCTGTCCTGCCCGTAGTCTCGCTTCATCTCGGCGAGCACGTCGAGCATGGTGAGCGGGTCGGGGGTGTTGCCGGGGAAGAGCCTGTAGCCGATCGGGATGCCCCTGGAGTCCTGGAGCAGCCCCATCTGCACGATGGGGCTCTTTCGGTGCTCCTTGGACGCGCCCCTCTGCCTCAGGCCGCCCTCGTCGGGGTCGTCGACCTCGAAGTAGTAGTTGGTGACGTCGTAGAACACGCAGGCCGTGTCGCGTATGCCCATCTTGTCGACCGCGCGGTTGATCGCCGAGACGACCTTGTCGCGGGCCTGGGCGAGCGGGCCGAGCGCGCGGTAGGTGTCGTCGAGCGCGAACTCGCACCTGAAGAAGTGGCGCTGCCTGTTCTCCCAGGCGTGCTTCTTGGAGCCGGGGTCGATGATGCGCTCGGTCACCAGCAGCCTCATGACGGCGTTGGCGTCGAAGGAGAACCTCCTCTGCTTGAGGTGGTTGCGGACGACCTGCTCGACGCCGAGGGCGCCGTAGACGGCCAGCAGCACCGCCGAGCCGATGTTCTTGCGCGCGACCTTGCGCTTGTCGATCTTCTGCTGGGGGTGGATCGCGATCTGCACGCTCTGCCGCCCGGCCCTCGCCGCGGTGTTGGCCTCGTCGCACACCTGCCTGAAGTGCGCTATGGGGTCTTCGTGCTCCCTCTCGAGCTCGTCGAGGTAGCCCAGCGACTCCACCGTCCTGTGCTTGACCTTGCCGCCCTCGCGGTAGCCCTCCACCAGCGTGAGGTAGACCCTGCCGTCCTTGCGCCTCGACTTATGCAGATACACCGTCTGAACTGGCCTTTCCCTGTTTTTGCAGATGTCATATTCTACCATAAACAACAACAAACAGCAACGTAGAAAAGTAATGAAACTTGACACAAAACAAGCCGCTGACCTGCGGCTAGGATAGAAAACGGACTAGTTATGCTGCGAAACTATGGCGCTCTCATGGATGATGCCGTTACACACCTGAATCGGGTCCGCACAAGCAAGGATTAACTTTAGTTAGTTATCACGAACCGACTTCAACAATCGATTCTCGCGCTCCGCGGTCTTGAAGAAGCTGCGAATCTATTGCATCTATTGCAGGGGCACCATCAACAGCAGCCTCATCCCATTCCTCTCTTGTATTCAACGCCAGAGCATGCTATAAGATTATTGGTGGCTTATTGAGCTACCTCCAAGTGCCGGGGGAGTCCCCCGGCTTTTTTATCCATTCCATTAGGAGGCCCCATTGGCCAAGGAGCTCAGCATCTTCGTCGACGAGAGCGGCGACCGCGGCGGCAAAGCTCGCTACTACCTGCTCACGCTCGTCTTTCACGACCAGGCAGACAGCATCGCCGAGGCGGTCACGGGCTATGAGGCCATGCTCGCCTACTTCTCCTCGTTTGTCCGCAAGCTTCCCATTTCCTATATCACGTTCGTCTACCGCCGCAGCCAGCTCGAAGACCCGGCAAGGCTAATGGAGCGTATGGGGCGCGACATCTCCTCCGCCATGATTGAACACCTGGGCTTCTTCCAGTCCTTCGACGATGTGAAGGTCTATTACGACAACGGTCAGGACATCGTCAAGCAAGCGCTCGACCGTTCAGTGGACAAGGTTCTCTCAAAAGGAGTTGTCCGACGCCGCAAGACCTCGATGACTGACTACCGCCTCGAGCAAGTGGCGGATTACCTCTGCACCATCGAACTCGCCTTGGTCAAGTACCAGGCCAAGGAGAACGGTGAGACGTACAACAAGTTCTTCGGAGGTATCGGATCTTTCAAGAGAAACTGGCTCAAGCAAGCCCGCAGCATGCGGATATAGATGGTTCCGAGGCTTCGCAAGGAACGGTCAGCACTCCTCCGGCTAGGAGCCCCAGGCGACATGCTTCGAGCAGCGAAAGCGAAACGCAAGCAATGGCGTCACGGGCGCTTCGTGCGCTACAGTGCGTCCATGTTGTCATCTCCTATTGTCTCAGCGTGGTAACTGAGGATTCTAGGCGGTGGCCACACCCCTTTTCCGGGGTGCCGACACCAACGTTTGGCACACAACCGCAGTAGACGGCAACGTCCGCCTACTGAGCAAAAGCAACGAGCTTTTCCGGGTCCAAGACCGATAAGCGAAGATGGATCAAGTTTTACTCCCTTAACAGGCCCAACTTGCCAAGCCACTCGACAAAAGTGGTGATGATTCGC
>CAJMOL010000279.1 GCA_905215095.1 uncultured bacterium
TTGGTTACCGCCGAGCAGGCGCGCGAGTCGCTCGACTTGGACGCCGTGCTCTTTATGCCGGCCGGCTCTCCCGCCTTTAAGCTCGACAAACCGGTGACGCCCGCCGAGGACCGTTATGCCATGACGGTCCTCGCCACCGCTGCGAACCCGGCCTTTTTGGCGAGCCGGTTCGAGATCGACCGTCCGGGTGTAACCTATACGGCCGATACGCTTCATGCCTTTCGCGACTTTTACCCGCCGCAGGTAAAGCTCTACTTTATTACGGGTGCCGATGCGATTATCGATATTGTGACCTGGCATGATGCGAACCGAATCGCCGAGCTTGCCACGTTTATTGCGGCGACGCGTCCCGGCTTTGACATCGATACGGCCCGGGCACGGATTAAGGAATCGGGGCTGCCATTCGACGTGCGCTATATCCAGATTCCGGCGCTGGCGATTAGTTCGACCAACATTCGTAAGCGAGTTGCCCGTGGCATGAGCGTGCGCTATCTTACGAGCGAGTCCGTGCTTGGCTATATTCGCAAACGCGGGCTGTATGCCGATCTGGGTCAAGAAGATTTTGAGTGATGGGGGTCTACGTTGTCGGTAGAGGATCAGTTTGAGGGCGATGAGCGCGCGCTGCTCAAGCGCATTCAAGAGCTGCTCGATGTGCGCATGAAGGATAAACGCAAGCGCTACGTTCATTCGCTCGGGGTTGCCGAGACTGCGCTGCGCCTAGCCGAGGTATACGGTGTCGACCGCTTTGATGCCGCCGCCGCCGGCCTGATTCACGACTGGGACAAGGTACTCTCCGACGACGAGCTGGTCACGCGCGCTCTGCATTACGGCATTAAGATTGCCGGCTCTCCGTCTGCCGCGACGCCGCTTTTGCATGGCCCGGTTGCCGCCTATGAGCTTCCGCAGCTTTTTCCCGAGCTGTCGCCGGCGGTCTTTCAGGCTGTCGACCGTCACACCGTGGGCGCCTGCGACATGACGCCGCTCGATATGGTGGTCTTTGTTGCCGATGCCATCGAACCCAACCGCCATGGTGATTATGCCCACGCGCTGCGCAAGATGGTTGGGGAGTCGACACTTGACGAGTTGTTCTTCTCCTGTTTTGCGCAGGGTCTGGTCTATGTGATCCAGTCCGGGCGCTATCTTTATCCCACGGCTATTACGATTTACAACCATTACGCCCAGCTGCGCTAGCTCGGGCTGTCTAGAAAGAGGTATTCCATGGCCGACGAGACCATGACCGACGAGCAGATTCTTGAAGGTGTGGAGCACAAGAGCTTCGTTGCCACGTCCGACCGTACCGCCGCTTCGCTGTCCGCGAGCGGTGTCGCAGCCGAGGATGTCGCCCGCGCCGCCGCGCAGGCCGCCTACGACAAGAAGGGCGAGGACGTTCAGGTGCTCGACCTGACCGAGCTTTCCGACGTATGCGACTACTTTGTGCTTGCCACCGGTACCAACAACCGCCAGGTCGATTCTATCGTCGACGAGATCGAGGAGAAGGTCGCCGAGGCTTGCGGTGAGCACCCGTTCTCCATCGAGGGTCGCGAGCAGAAGACCTGGATGCTCATGGACTACGGCTCGGTCGTCGTCCACGTCTTCACCCCCGAGGCACGCGACTTCTATCGTCTCGAGAAGCTCTGGGGCGACGCTCCCCAGCTCCCCCTCAACCTCCTCTAGTAGCTCATTTGAAATGATTTTTCTGGGACGGGGATAAAATAATCATTGCTACCGTTTGCCGAACCGCTCACCTTTGTTGGGCGGTTCGGCCTTTTTCTTCCTTTCCTTTTGTATGCTGTGACTACTGCATCCTTGGAAGGGAGGGTTTCGATGACTCGTGTTGCCCGTGCGTTGTCCGAACTCGGCCATTATCACGTCATGCTCAAGGGCTGTGCTGGCCAGCTGATCTTCGAAGACGATGACGATCGCCTTTATTTTCTCAATCTATTGAACAGACGATTTACGTCCGCTCATATTCGTCTTCTTGCCTGGTGCCTCATGGACAATCATGTTCACCTGCTATTTGATGATCTCGATAATCAGATGAGCGTTGCTATGCATGCGATTGATACGGCATATGCGAAACACTTCAATCAAAAAACCGGCCGCCGCGGACCGGTGTTCCAGGAACGATTCAAGAGTGTGATCATTTCTGACGACAAACAGCTGCTCCGTTGCGTCCGATACATACACGACAATCCTGCAAAAGCAGGTATTTCTTCTGCTCCTCTGTATCGCTGGAGCAGCTTCCATGAGTATTTCTCTCATCCCGAAATTTGTGATTGTGAAGGTATTCTCAATCTGTTTGGGGGTACGGAAGCGTTTTATCTTTCGAGTACCGACGGCAAGCCTAATCCCTATTTTATGCCCGAAGGTAAGCATATCTCCGATATGGATGCGCTGGAAGTTGCCCGGGCTCTTTTGGCTCCGCATGAGCCTTATCAGCTTAAAACTTTGCCGAAATCAGAGCGAAATCGTCTTCTGGCAGTGTTGAGGCATCGGGGGTTTACGATTGACCAGATTTCGCGTCTGACGGGAATTGGGACCAATATCATTCAAAGGGCGAAGTGACGCTCCAAATGATTAAAAAATCCCCGTCCTAGAATAATCATTCGCAGCT
>CAJMOL010000280.1 GCA_905215095.1 uncultured bacterium
AGCCTCGTCGCGGGCCATCTCGTGGACGGTGTCGTGGATGGCATCGAGACCAGCGGCCTTGGCGCGCTTGGCAAGATCAGTCTTGCCGGCGGTGGCGCCGTTCTCGGCCTCAACGCGCATCTCGAGGTTCTTCTTGGTGGAGTCGGTCACGACCTCGCCCAGCAGCTCAGCGAACTTGGCAGCGTGCTCGGCCTCCTCGTGGGCAGCCTTCTCCCAGTACAGGCCGATCTCGGGATAGCCCTCGCGATGGGCGACGCGAGCCATGGCCAGGTACATACCGACCTCGGAGCACTCGCCCTCAAAGTTGGCGCGCAGGTCGGCAACGATGTCCTCGGAGACGCCCTCCATCTTGGCGACGCCTACGACGTGCTCGGCGGCCCACTCGAGCTGGCCCTCCTCCTGCTTCAGGAAACGAGAACCGGGAACGCCGCACTGGGGGCACTTGAAGTCCTCGGGCAGCTGGTCGCCGTCGAACTCTTCCACATAACCGCAAACGGGGCAAACAAACTTCATGATTCGATCCTTTCGATCGATGGCGATTGCGCGCTCGTCCGGTCCCGTAAGGGCCCTCTCCGGACGTGCGTCTTGACGAGTTCTATTATCCATAAATGCAACCAAATGTGAAGCCTATTAGGAATGATTTTTAATAAAACAATTTCGAGATATGAAGATGTTGATTGATTAACGATTGGGAGGCCGTCTGCGATCTTTGCTGAGTACAATCGGGCGAGCAAATGTTGACCTATCAACAAATGAAGGAGTTTCCTTTATGCATCTAGCCCGTCGTGCCTGGTGCCGAACATGTCAGACGGTTTTTCGCATTGCATTGCCGATCCTGCCCTATACCGAGCCACGCATTTTGGAGCATGCCGAGGATGTGCCCGCGGTGCTTCAAAAGCGCTCGATCCAGAAGGTCCTTATCGTGACGGATCCCGGCATTGCCCGTCTGGGGCTCACGGCACCGCTCGAGGCGGCGCTCGCATCCAGGGGGATTGGCGTTACGGTCTATGCCGAAACGCGTGCGAACCCCACGGTCTCGAATGTGGAGGAAGCGGCGGCGCTGTATCGCGAGAACGACTGCCAGGCCATTATTGGCTTTGGCGGCGGTTCGGCCATGGACTGCGCCAAGGGCGTGGGCGCACGCATCGCGCAGCCAAACAAGCCCATCAACAAGATGCGCGGCCTGTTGCGCGTTCATCGTCTCCTGCCGCTGCTCATCTCCGTTCCCACCACGGCAGGCACGGGAAGCGAGGTCACGCTTGCGGCGGTAATTACCGATGACGAGACGCACTACAAGTACCCCATTAACGACTTTGTGCTTATCCCGCGCTTTGCGGTGCACGACCCTGAATTTACGCGCGGCCTGCCCGCCTCCATTACGGGGCAGACGGGCATGGATGCCCTGACGCATGCTGTCGAGGCCTTTATCGGCCGTAGCACCACGCCCTACACGCGCAAGATGGCGCGTCAGGCGGTCCAGCTCATCCGCGACAATTTGCTCGAGGCCCATGAGCATGGTGACGACATACGTGCGCGTCGCAATATGCTTTCGGCGGCGTATAAGGCGGGCGTTGCCTTTACGCGCTCCTATGTTGGATACGTTCATGCCATCGCACACAGCCTGGGCGGGCGTTACGGGATTCCGCACGGCTTGGCCAACGCGATTATCCTGCCGCACATGCTTCGCGCTTATGGTGACGCCGCCGCCCCCAAGCTTGCCGATCTTGCTCGCATGGTGGGCATTGCGCCGGCTACCGCGCAGGACAGTCTTGCGGCCGAGGCCTTTATCGATTGGGTCGACCGCATGAACGAGGCCCTGGGAATCCCCAAATATGTCTCGGGTATTCGCCGCTCCGATATTCCGCAAATGGCGGCCCATGCCGATGCCGAGGCCAATCCCCTGTACCCCGTTCCTCTTTTAATGGACCGCCTGGAGCTCGAGCATATGTACGAAGTTGTTGCAGGTGGTATGTTTGAGGACGAGAACTAGGAGGGTGCCATGAACACCGAGGAAATTGCGCGCATCGTCGGCGATCAGCGCGCCTACTTTAAGACGCATGCTACGTTTGATGTCGATGCTCGACGTCGCGCGCTCGTGCGCCTGCGCGATACAGTACGGGCGCACGAGGCCGATATTGCCCATGCGCTCAAGACCGATTTGGGAAAGTCGCATGACGAGGCCTATATGTGCGAGATCGGCACGTCGCTTTCCGAGATTCGGCATCAGATTGCGCATATGGCCCGATGGAGCCGCCCGCGCCTGTGCCCCTGCGACCTCGCCAATGCCATTAGTGTGTGCAAAACGCAAGCCGTGCCCTATGGCGTCACGCTCATTATGGCTCCGTGGAACTACCCGTTTTTGCTAACACTCGAGCCGCTCGCCGGCGCTCTTGCCGCGGGAAATACCGTGGTCATCAAGCCGAGTGCCTATGCTCCGGCATCGAGCGCGGTGCTCAAGCAAATCTGTGAAGAGGCATTTGATCCGCGCCTGGTGACGGTTGTCGAGGGCGGGCGCGCCGAAAATGAAGCGCTGCTCGACGAGTGCTGGGACAAGATCTTCTTTACCGGTAGCGTTCCGGTCGGCAAGCTCGTCATGGAGCAC
>CAJMOL010000281.1 GCA_905215095.1 uncultured bacterium
CCGCTACGTCCCCCGCTAGCAGCAAAGATGCCGTGCCCCCTCCGCAGTTGCGGTGAAATACGGACTGTTTGCGGCCGTCATGCGGCCAAACAGTCCGTATTTCACCGCAACTGACGAGATGGGGCCGGCTACTTGAGGCTGGTGGCGATGAGGGGGCGGTCGAGGGTTGCCTCGAAGCGGTCGGCCATCGTGGGGTCGGCAAGCGTGTCGACTTGGTTGAGCATGACGCGTGCGGTGCCGAGCTCCAGCGCCTGCATCTCGGCATTGAGCACCTGGGCGACGCGCTCGGGCGTGGCGATGTCGGTGAGCTCGCAACCGCAACGCTCGCAAAAGAGCTCGGGGCGGTGGACGGCTTCGTTGATGGGCTTGCCGAGCCCCAAGGCGCCGACGATCCAGACAACGTTTGCCGTGGCGGCGGGAATTACCGGCTCCCAGGCGGCATGCGCTTTGAGCGGGAGTCGCTTGCTGCCATCTGCCTCGGCCAGCACATAGTCAAAGCGCCGTGCCAGCTCGTTGAGCGGCTCGGCGGGGGCGGAGAGCTTGCCTGTCTCCGGGTCCAAAACACCCGCCTGGCAGATACTTCCGCGGTTCATGCCCGCGCATGCCTCGCAGGTGCAGCCGGGAACATGCAGGGTCCCCGGCTTCCAAGGCGCGGCGTCCAGGCGACGGCTCGACCCGTCCCATGGCACGCCGGCGACGGGAAACATATGCGTGGTGGTGCAGAGGAGCACGCGGCCGCCAGCGCGCATAAGCTCAAGGCCCAGCGTCTTCAGCAATGTCGACTTGCCGCCACTGCCGATAATTGCGGTAATGCCCGGCTCGATCTTGAGCGCGGAGGCAAGATTGCCGCTAACCGTTTCCATCTGTTCACCGCCGTATAATACTGTGATAATAAATAATCATCAGAGTGCGGTCGAACCGCTTTTGCTCTGCTCAAACCGTAGCACAGGGAGGTGCCCCGGGAATGCTCGTTTATGTTCGCGGCGCCGGCGATATCGCCACGGGCGTCGCCGCTCGCTTGGTGCGCGCCGGCATGTCGGTCGTTATGGCCGATATTGCGATTCCCACGTGCATCCGTCGCACAATCAGTTTTTGCGAGGCCATTCGCCTGGGCGAGGTCGAGGTCGAAGGCATTCGCGCTCGCTTGGCTCAGACGCCGGCTGAGGCGCTCGAGATTACCCAAGCGGGGGATGTTGCCGTCGTGGTGGACCCCCAGGCCAAGATGCTCGGCGAGCTGAAACCCGCGGCTGTGGTCGACGCGATTTTGGCCAAGCGCAACCTGGGCACCACGCGCGACATGGCGCCTGCCGTCATCGCCGTGGGGCCGGGCTTTACCGCGCCGGTTGACTGCGACGCCGTGGTCGAGACCATGCGCGGGCATTTTCTTGGCCGTGTCATTACCCAAGGTTCGCCCCAGCCCAACACAGGCGTGCCGGGCATTATCGCCGGCTATGGCAAGGAGCGCGTTATCCACAGCCCCGCCGCCGGCGTGTTTCGGTCCGACCGCGCAATCGGCGACATCGTGAGCGGCGGAGACGTAATTGGCTACGCGGGCGATACGCCCATGGTCACGCAGATTGACGGCTTCTTGCGCGGTCTTTTGGCCGACGGCGTTCAGGTGACCGAGGGCTTTAAATGTGCCGACGTCGATCCGCGCGGCGATGCCAGCTATATCAACTACATTTCGGACAAGGCGACGTCGGTCGGCGGCGGCGTGCTGGAGGCACTCGCTATGCTTACCGGTGTGTTCCAGGGATAGGAAATTGCAATGGAAAAGCTCGATGTGGTGAATGCAGCGCTTGGTGCTCTGAAGGCCGGTAAGACGTGCGAGCTGGTGGTAGTTGCCGGCACGGCAGGGTCATCGCCGCGCGGCGTGGGCGCCTGGATGGCCGTCTTTGCCGATGGCAGCCAAGCGGGCACCATCGGCGGCGGCAAGATCGAGCTCTTTGCGCTGAACGAGGCGCGCGAGCTGCTGGCCGCAGGGCAATCGCGTCTGGTCCGCTACACCATGGGCGGCGAGAACTCCGATACCGGCATGATCTGCGGCGGAGCCATTTGCCTGTGCTATCTGCATCTGGATGCGACCCAGGCACCGTTGTTCCAGGAAATTGCCGACGATCGAACGTACCGATATGTTTTCGCTGATATGCGGGATGCCGACCTTCAGACAGCAGATGCCGCGGATGATCAGTTCGATCTTCACCCCTGCCGCCGATGCCGCATAGAGTGCCTCGATGATCTCCCGGTCACACAGGGAATTCATTTTTGCAATGATATGGGCTTCTTTTCCCGCCAGTGCCCAGTTCTTCTCTCGTTCGATCAGTCTTAAGAAACGTTTGCGGAGCCATATCGGTGCAACGATAAGGTCGTTCCAGTGTTTTGGTTCGGAATAGCCGGAGAGCATGTTAAATACCGCAGTCGCATCTTCCCCTATCGGTTCTGCACAGGTCAGAAGACCGCAGTCCGTATACAATTTTGCCGTAGAATCGTTATAATTTCCGGTTCCGAGATGCACATAACGGCGGATACCGTCTTCTTCTCTCCGGACAATCAGGGTGATCTTGCTGTGTGTTTTCAGACCCACCAGTCCATAGATCACA
>CAJMOL010000282.1 GCA_905215095.1 uncultured bacterium
TCAAGGCCCCCGGCGTTATCGACCGTACCCCGGTGTGTGAGCCGGTTCAGACCGGTCTGTTGGCCATCGACTCCATGGTGCCTATCGGCCGTGGTCAGCGTGAGCTCATCATCGGCGACCGTAAGACCGGTAAGACCGCCATCGCCATCGACGCTATCCTCAACCAGCGCGGCAAGGGCATGGTCTGCATCTATGTCGCCATCGGCCAGAAGGCCTCCACGGTTGCCAACATCCGCGAGACCCTCGCTCAGCACGGTGCGCTCGAATACACCATCATCGTTTCGGCAACCGCTGCCGATTCCGCCCCTATGCAGTACATCGCGCCTATGGCCGGTGCCGCTATCGGCGAGTTCTTCATGTACAACGGCGAGGACGGCAAGCCCGCCAGCGAGACCAATCCCGGCGGCCACGTGCTCGTCATCTACGACGACCTGTCCAAGCAGGCCGTGGCCTACCGTCAGATGTCGCTGACGCTGCATCGTCCGCCCGGACGCGAGGCCTATCCTGGCGACATCTTCTACCTGCACTCTCGTCTGCTCGAGCGTGCCGTCAAGATGTCCAAGAAGAACGGCTACGGCTCCATGACGGCACTGCCGATCATCGAGACCCAGGACGGCGACGTCTCGGCCTACATTCCGACCAACGTTATTTCCATTACCGATGGTCAGATCTACCTGCAGTCCGAGCTCTTCTTCCAGGGTCAGCGCCCGGCAGTCGACGTGGGCATTTCCGTGTCCCGCGTCGGTGGCGACGCGCAGACCAAGGCTATGAAGCAGGTCGCCGGTAACCTCCGTCTGGACCTCGCTTCGTACCAGGAGCTCGCCGGCTTTACGCAGTTCGGCTCCGACCTCGACGAGGCCACGCAAAAGCAGCTTACCCACGGCGCTCGCATGACCGAGCTCCTGAAGCAGCCGCGTTATAAACCGTTTGAGGTTGGCGAGCAGATCGTTACGCTGTTTGCTGGCAACGAGGGCTTCCTGGATGACCTGGAGATCGCCGACGTGCTGCCTTTCCGTGCCGAGCTTATCGAGTATATGGACAATGGCTTTGGCTCGCTGCTCGACAAGGTTCGCGCCAAGAAGATCGACGACGACACCAAGGCCGAGCTCTTGCGGGTCATCGGTGACTTCAAGCAGCAGTTCATGGCCAAGCACCATGCCGATACGACTGGATCAGAGGAGAACTAAGCCCTATGGCCAACCTTCGCGACATTAAGAAGCGAATCTCCTCGGTTACCACGACCAAGCAGATCACGCGCACGATGGAAATGGTCTCTACGGCCAAGATCCGTCGTGCCCTCGATCGCTCCAAGCAGGCCGAGCCCTATAAGGAGGCGCTGACCGACGTCATGTTGACGGTCGCCGGCGACGCCTCCTGTTCGGGCACCGATCCCATGCTGCAGAAGCATGAGAGCGTCAAGCATGGCCTGATTGTCGTTATTGCCTCGGACCGCGGCCTTGCCGGCGGTTTCAATACGACGGTGGAGCGCACGGCCGAAAAGCTCGCCGCTTCTTGGGCGAACGACGGCATCGAGTGCGAGATCATCGCGTGCGGGCGTAAGCCGGCCACGTATTTCCGTGACCGCGCAAACGTCGTCATGCACTTTGAGGGCAACTCCTCTGAGCCCGATTTCAATCAGGCCCGCATGATCTCCTCTCATATCTGCGATGCGTATCGTGCCGGTGAGCTTGACCGTGTCGAGCTTGTCTACCACCACGCCAAGAACCGCGTGGATCAGGAGCTTCGCGTCGAGCACTTGCTGCCGCTCGATCCCGAGATGATCGCTATGGCCCACGGTCCGCGTAAGAACGAGACCGACGCCCCTAAGCGCATCTCGTCCACGTTCGAGTTCGTGCCCTCTCCCGAGCATGTTCTCGGCAAGCTTGTACCGTCGTATATCCTGACGGTCATCTACCAGGCCCTGATCGATTCGGCGGCCGCCGAGCAGGGTGCACGCCGCAAGGCCATGCACTCCGCGACGGAAAACGCCACCGCGATCATCTCGACCCTTACCCGCACGTATAGTCGCGTGCGCCAGGCTTCGATCACGACCGAGATCAACGAGATCGTCGGCGGAGCCTCAGCATTGGAGGAACAGTAATGGCTAATAACACCGTAAAGCTTGCGGTCGAGGAAGCCACCAAGAAGACGACTGCCGGTGATGGCCGCATCGTGCGTATCATCGGCCCTGTCGTCGACGTCAAGTTTGACGGCGCGGTGCCCCCGATCTACAACGCGCTCACGGTCGAGGCCGAGACCCCGATCGGTCACCTGAGCACGATCCTCGAGGTTGAGAGCCAGCTTCCGGGCGGCGTCGTCCGCACGGTCGCCATGTCCTCGACCGACGGTCTGCAGCGTGGTCTCACCGCCACCGATACCGGTGAGCCCATGAAGATGCCCGTTGGCCCCAAGACGCTCGGCCGCATTTGGAACGTCATGGGCAAGCCTGTCGACGGTAAGCCCATGCCCGAGGTGGAGGAGTTCTATCCTATCCACCACGCAGCGCCCCGCTTCGACGAGCTCACCACTAAGACCGAGATCTTCGAAACCGGCATCAAGGCCGTTGACCTGCTTGAGCCCTACATTCGTGGCGGT
>CAJMOL010000283.1 GCA_905215095.1 uncultured bacterium
CGGATGGACTCCTTCAGAGCCTCGACCTTGCCGATGCGGGAAAGCTTGTCGGCGTCGCGCAGGGCAGCGGCCATCTCGTCGTAGTGGGCGAAGATGCGCTCCTGGACCTCCTCGACGGGCTGGTCGAGCGGGTACTCCTTCTTGACGATGGGGCCGTTGACCTGCTCCCACTCGGCAACGAACTCGTCCTGAGCCTGGCAGAAAGCAGCAAGGGCCTCCTGGCCAAACTTCATGGCGGCGAGCATGTCGTCCTCGGAGATCTCCTCGGCGCCGGCCTCGACCATCGAGATGAAGTCGGCAGAGCCGCCCAGCTCCAGGTCCAGGTCGGAGTTCTCGCGCTCCTCGTAGGTGGGGTTGACGATAAACTCGCCGGTCTCCACGTTACGGCCGATGCGCACGCAGGCAAGCGGACCCTCGAAGGGCACGCCGCCGAGCGTCATAGCCAAAGAGGCGCCCATGACGTTGATGACGTCGAAGGGGTTAACCTGGTCGGCGACGAGCGAGGTGGCGACGATATGCACCTCGTTGCGGAAGCCGTCCGGGAAGCTCGGGCGGATCGGGCGGTCGATCATACGAGCCGTGAGCGTGGCCTTCTCGCTGGGACGGCCCTCACGCTTGAGGTAGCCACCCGGGATGCGGCCGGCGGCGTACATCTTCTCGTTGAAGTCGACGGTCAGCGGGAAGAAGTCGTAGTTCTTACGCTCCTTGGAGACGACCACGGTGTCGAGCATCGTGGTGTCACCCTGCTTGACCAGGCAGGCGCCGGTGGCCTGCTTGGCAAGCTCGCCGGACTCAAAGGTGTAGGTCTTGCCGTACAGCTCAAAGGTCTTGGATACGAGTGTCATTGTTCTCCTTTACCCCGCAGACCCCTTGCCTGCGGGCTTCTCATGTGACGCGGGCCCCCTGCCCCCGCCACGCTGTAGAGCGTGATTGTTCACGCCCTTACACAAAAAGAGCGCCCCGCTGCGCAGGACGCTCTTAGCATGTACAAATCCTTACTGGATGTTGTCGCGGATGCCCAGAGCCTTGATGAGCTCACGGTACTCGACGATGTCGTTCTTCTTGATGTAGGAGAGAAGACGACGACGACGGCCGACGAGCATGAGCAGGCCACGACGGGTGTGGAAGTCCTTCTGGTGGGACTTCATGTGCTCGGTCAGCTCCTTGATGCGCTCGGACAGGATGGCGACCTGAACCTTGGGGTTACCGGTGTCGACCGGGGAGTTACCGAACTGGGCGGTCAGCTCCGCCTTGCGCTCTTTGGAAACAGTCATTGTTTCACCTTTCGTTTCGCGTCGCCCGCGGGCGACTCTATTCGCCTCGGACTGGGAAGCCGCCGGTGGAGCGAGCATCCAAGGTCGAGGTACCAACAGGTCGGTATGTTACCACAAGCGGCGCGCGCCTGCGCATCATCACCGACCCAACATGAATTCCATCGCACGGAGCCGCTGATCGGTGTGCGTGGCGGCCCAAACATGCGAAAGCCCGAGCAAAAACGCAGCCGTATGCGGATCGATCCGTTCGTCCACAAGGCCATCGAACGTCATAGACATGAGGGCACGCAGCCATGCGACCTCGCCGGTCGACACCAGCTCGGCGCCCGGAACGCTCGACGCGCACGACCCGCACATGAGACCGCCCGCCTGGGGTGAAAAATACGACAGCATGGGGTCTCCGCACAGCACGCAGGCCGAAAAATCGGGTCGATAGCCAACGTGCGACAGCAGCTTAAAGACAAAGGCCGCCACGAGCAGGTCCATATGTGCCGAGTCGAGCCCGCTGCCTACAAGTGTGAGCGCCCGCTGCGTGATGGCAAAGGTAAATGGATCCTCGGCATCCTCGAACGAGCACACACGCGCAACCTCGGCAATCGCGCTGGCGGCACAGGTCGTCTCGTAGTCAGGAGTGGCACCGAGCGGCGCCTCCATAAGCTCCGCCTGAGAAACCACGTCGAGCGACCGTCCATGCGCGAGCAGCATATCGACGGTACAGAAAAGCTCGCAGCGGGCAGCAAGACGACCGCCAGGCTTACGTGCGCCCTTAGCCACGGCACGCACCTGCCGCCCCCGTTCGTCGAGCATCGTCAAGATCAAATCGGTTTCCTTGAGCTTCGTCTTGTCGAGGACGAGCACCTTTGTGCGATATGTGCGAGAGCCTGCCATGAACGCCAAGGCTTAATCTTCGGCGTTATAGCCAAAGCGGCGGATTTGCGCCTCGTCATCGCGCCAGCCGGCCTTAACCTTCACGTCGAGCTCCAAAAAGACCTGAGTGCCAAAGATACGCTCAAGATCGCGACGGGCATCGATGCCGATATGCTTAATCATCTCGCCGCCCTTGCCGATGATGATGCCCTTCTGCCCCTCGCGCTCGACGTAAATCGTGGCGTGCACGCGCAGGACCTTCTTAGTCTGCTCGAGCGCGTCACAGATGACGCCCACGGAGTGAGGGATCTCGTCGCGAGTGCGACGCAGGACCTTCTCGCGCACGAACTCGGCCACAAGGGTTTCGTCGGACGCGTCGGTGCCCATGTCCTCAGGGAACCAACGCGGGCCCTCGGGCAAAAAGTGCGCAACGGTCTCGATAAAGGCATCGAC
>CAJMOL010000284.1 GCA_905215095.1 uncultured bacterium
GGCTGCCTATAATCCCGAGAACGGCGCCAACGTGGTCGTCGATATCAAGCTCGACGCCAAAGAGGCCAAGGAGGGCGCCCGCAAGACCGTGCGCTACACGCGCTTCGATACCTGTGGTCACTGCGGCGGCTCGGGTTCTGTATCATCCGATCACGCCCATACCTGCCCGAGCTGCGGTGGTCGCGGCCATATCGATGTCGACCTGTCCTTCCTGTTTGGTGCGGGCACGTTCCAGACTGTTTGTCCTGAGTGCGGCGGTTCCGGCAAGGTCGTTGCCGACCCCTGCCCCGATTGCAGTGGCAGCGGCCGTGTCCGTGTGACCTCCGAACAGACGATTGAGTTTCCCGCCGGCACGCATGATGGCGACGAGGTGCGCATCCCCAACATGGGTCACGCCGGCACGAACGGCGCTTCGGGCGGCGATCTGGTCGGTCGTGCGCACGTCGAGGCCGAGCGCCTGGAGGGTAAGGCTCGCACCGGCTTCTACCTCATGGGCATTATCGCTCCGTTTTTGGTGCTGTCGGCCATCTCGGGCGTGTTCTCCGCCTTCGCCATGATGTGCTTCATTCCGTTTGCCATGGGCTTGTTCATGGTGCTGTCGGACGGCGTGCTTCATCGCAGTCTGCTGTGGTGGAAACGCGGCGCGATGCAGTTTGCCAATGGATTTGCCAACGGTTTTATGTTCGCGCTCGTGTCGGTTTGGTTCGCGAGCTGCTCGCAGCGGGCCGTGCTTTCGCCGTACGGAATGCAATAACATCAAACCCTCTGTTTGCGCCCGGCCCAGCTTGGGTATAGGACGCACTGTGACAATAATGAAAGTTGGAAGGATTCGGTCGTGTCGGAAAATAGGGATTACTACGAGGTACTTGGCGTTGACAAGGATGCCGACGCGCGGACGATTAAACGCGCGTTTCTAAAGAAAGCCCGTACGGTACACCCGGATGTTTCGGACGACCCCGAGGCCGAGGCCAAGTTCAAAGAGCTCAACGAGGCCTATTCCGTTCTTTCCGATGAGCAGAAGCGTGCTAACTACGACCGTTACGGCACCGCGGACGGCCCCGGTGGCTCTGGCTATGTCGACATCAACGATATCTTTGGCGGCATGGGCATGGACGACCTGTTCTCGTCGTTCTTTGGCGGTGGCGCCGGCGGTGGCGCCCGTAGCCGTCGTGAGCGTCGTCGCGGTCGCGATATGGCCATCTCCCTTTCGGTGACGCTCGAGGAGGCGGCGCTCGGCTGCAAAAAGACGATCAGCTACGATCGTCTTGCCCCTTGCGATGACTGCAATGGTACCGGCAAGGCCGAGGGCGCTACCGAAAAGCAGTGCAGCCGCTGCCACGGCACAGGCTATGTGACGACGGTCCAGCGTTCTTTCCTGGGCCAGGTTCAGTCCTCTTCGCCCTGTCCCGACTGCCACGGCGAAGGCACGGTCATCGATCATCCCTGCGAGACCTGTGATGGCCAGGGCCGCACGCCTTCTCACGAAAAGATTGACATCGATATTCCCGCTGGTGTTTCGACCGGTCGTCAGCTGCGCGTGAGTGGTTTTGGCGAGGCCGGCCTTCGTGGCGAGCCGTCGGGCGACCTGATCGTCAACGTGCGTGTCGCCGACCACGAGCGTTTTAAGCGTAATGGCGATGACCTCTATCTGGTGAGCGATATCTCGATTGCGCAGGCCGCGCTCGGTTGCGAGATTGAGGTCGAGGGCATTATGCCTGACGAGGTCGTCAAGGTGTGTGTCCCCGCCGGCACACAGTACGGTGACACCGTGAGCGTCAATAACTACGGCATGCCGCGTATCGGCGGTGGCGGCTCGCGCGGTCGTCTGATTGTGCAGCTGCGCGTGGTCGTTCCCACCAATCTCTCCAACAAGCAGCGCGAGCTGCTTCGCGCCTTTGCCGACGAGATGGGCGATGACGTCGCATCCGGTAAGAAGTCGGTGACCGACCGTATCAAGAGTGCCCTCGACGACATCCTCGATTAAGGAGCCCGTGTGCTCGCACCCCATATTTCCGTCCTCAACCTCGGTTGCCGTGTCAACCGGGTTGAGTCCGACCGTATCACCGCCGATCTTATGCGCCTGGGCTTTGCGATGGTGGAGCCACAGGATGCCGATCTGATTGTTATCAATACCTGTGCCGTGACGGGTGAGGCCGAGGCCAAGACCCGCAAGGCCGTCCGTCACGCCCTGGCCTATCCGGACAAGCCTTACGTGGTCGTAACCGGCTGCGTCGTCAACTTGCATCCCGAGGAGCTGCTGGAGCTCTCCGACCGCGTGATCGCCGAGCCGTCCAAGATTGACGTCGCCGAGCGCGTCTGCGAGGTGCTGGGCGTCGAATCCGATAGCGTGCCCGCCTGCAGCGATGGCGACGTGGTCGATGCGCTCGGTCGTTCGCGGCTGGGCGTGAAGATCCAGGATGGCTGCAACCACCGCTGTACCTATTGCATCGTGTGGAAGGCCCGCGGCCCCGAGCGTTCCGTGCCCGTCGAGTCCGTGCTCGAACAGGTGCGTGAAGCCCAGGAGGCCGGCGTGCCCGAGGTCGTGCTGACCGGCGTGAACCTGGGTGCCTATGACGGCAAGAGCGCGACCG
>CAJMOL010000285.1 GCA_905215095.1 uncultured bacterium
GTGTTCCCGTGTCTGGCCGTCGCAGTGCTTGCCGCCATGCTGCGCGAAAGCGTGCAGACGCGTCCGGGCATCGGCCGCTACATCGGCACGACGGCGCTCGGCAAAATCGGCCGCACGGTCGCGAGCAGAGCGCAGCACGCCGCCAACCGAAAAGCCGATGATGACCAAGCCCACGACGACAAGGCCCAACAGGACTACCATCGCGATAGGCTTACCCAGGGCATTCTGCAGCGCACTCGCAATAAACGCACCGATGTAGCCACCCGAGGCGGACAAATTTTGCGGCGTGAACATAAGGTCACACGAGACACTCGTACCCGGCACCATCAGCGAAAGAATGGAAACGACGGCGATAAAGACCACGGCGCCGCCCGCAACAGAGCGCACGTTGAGCGGCGAGTCCTCGCCTAAAAAGAGTGTGGCGGCAAACAGCAAAATGACGATCGGCAGCACGTAGGCGCCCAGGCCAAAGCCAAGGTGGTAGAAACCGGCAACCGCAGCTGTCACGGGCGCCGTTGCCGGGGAAATCACGGCAATAAAGGACGCAATCGCCAAAACAGCAATGACCACGCCGGCGATATCGCGGTTGGCCGAGGGCTCGACCAAGGGCTCAAAATCGTCGAAGTCGGCCTCGTGGCCCTTATTGGCACGCAGATGGGAACCGGCACCCTTAGCAGATGCCGGTTGGTTGTTGGCTTTGTTGCCTTTGGCGTTTTGTGCAGATCCGCGCGCCAAACTAAACCTCCATGACGACCGGGATGATCATCGGACGGGTGCGCGTACGGCTCCAGATAAAGTTGGAGAGCGAATCGCGCACGGCTTTGCGAATGGCATCGGAGCCGCTGCTCGTAAAGCTAAACTTGCCCTTCTCGATCGTCTTCATAATGGATGCGGAGGCATCCTCGGAGAACTGGTCGTCGATGGCAAACGAAACACCGCGGCCCGAGAACTCGATAGCCTCGATCTTCTTATGCTTGAGCGAGACGATGGCAACGGCCGTGACCATACCGTCATTGGCGAGCTTTTGGCGATCGCGCAGGACAATGGGGTCGGTGTCGCCGATGCGCAGACCGTCAACATAGACGACGCCGGACTCGACGGGCGTACCGCGCTTGACGATACCGCCACGCATCTCGAGCGTGTCGCCGTTATCGAGGATAAAGATGTGATCATCCTTGATGCCCATCTTACGGGCAAGCTGGGCATGGGCGCGCAGATGCACGGCCTCGCCGTGAACCGGCATAAAGTAGGTGGGCTTGGCCATGGCCATGAGGAGCTTGAGTTCCTCCTGGCTGCCGTGCCCCGAGACGTGAACGAGGGCGCGGGACTTATCCCAGACGTCGCAGCCAAGCTTGGCCAGGCTGTTGACGACCTGCTGGACGGCCTTCTCGTTGCCGGGAACGGGAGTTGCCGAGAGAATGACGGTATCGCCTTCGTGGATAGAAAGCGTCTTGTGCTCGCCGTTGGCCATGCGGGACAGGGCCGACAGCGGCTCGCCCTGCGAACCGGTGCACATGACGACGATCTTGTCGTCGGGCAGGTTATCGATATCGAAGGCATCAATGATATCGGCATCGTCGATGTTGAGGTAGCCCAACTCGCGCGCCACGCGGGTGTTGGTGAGCATGGAGCGACCAGTCACAACGACCTTACGGCCGCACTTACGGGCGGCATCGCAGATCTGCTGCAGGCGATGAATGTGGCTCGAGAACGACGCGACGAACACGCGACCCGGGGCGTTCTTGATGGCGTGCAGCAGATTGGGACCAACCTCGGCCTCGGACTTGGTAAAGCCAGGAACCGTGGCGTTGGTGGAGTCGGAAAGCAACAGGTCGATGCCCTGCTTGGCAAAGCGGCTGATGGCGGCATAGTCGGGCGTGACGCCGTCGATGGGCGTCTGATCGAGCTTAAAGTCACCCGTGTGCATAACGGTGCCCTGGTTGGTGCGAATGAACACGCCCAGTGCACCCGGAATGGAGTGCGTCATGGAGAAGAAATCGAGCGAGATGCCACCGAGATTGACATGGCTTCCGCCCTTGACCTCGCGGAACTTAGGTGCGCGGATGCGGAACTCGGAGAGCTTGCCCTCGATAAAACCGAGCGTCAGCTTGCTCGAGAAGATGGGCACCTTGTTGTTGAGATCCTGCAGCAGGTACGGAAGCGAACCAGTGTGGTCCTCGTGGCCGTGGGTGACGATGATGCCGCGGAGCTTCTCCTCGTTCTCCAGGACATAGGTGTAGTCGGGAAGCACCAGGTCGATACCGGGCTGGGAGTCGTCGGGGAACATGAGACCGGCGTCGACGAGCACCATGTCGTCGCCGCACTCGAAGACCGTCATGTTCTTGCCGATGCCGTCAAGGCCGCCGAGCGGGATGATCTTCAAGGGAGATGATTTTTTAGCTGCCATAGGTTAGTGTGGTTTCCTTTCTTCGAAACGGGTCTGGAACAACCGACGGGGCGCTTCTGGCAAACCGACCGCCGGGAACGTACAACAAAGCATCACAGAGTCGATGCAATAACCACAGTATGATACCCATTTGCACAACAACAGACCACCCATGCATCAAAGCCCCATCTGAACT
>CAJMOL010000286.1 GCA_905215095.1 uncultured bacterium
TCACCTTTAGCTCAAAGACCAAGCCACTCGATAACGGGCGCGCGCTCTTTTGCTTTAGCGTTTCGGATACCGGCATTGGCATGGCTCCCGAGTTTTTAAAGCATATCTATGAGCCGTTTGCACAAGAAGGTGACAATGCGCGCAGCAAGTTCCAAGGAACCGGCATGGGCATGCCAATCGTCAAGTCGCTTATTGAACTGATGGGCGGTACGATTGAGATTTCGAGTGAGGTTGGCGTGGGAAGTACGTTCAACGTCCAAATTCCGCTCGATATCGACAAGAACCCTCAGACGCGGGCAGATACGGTCGAGAGGGCGCTCGACTGCTCGCTCGCCGACATGAACGTGCTGCTCGCCGAAGACAACGAATTGAATGCCGAGATTGCCCAGGCGCTGCTCGAATCCGAGGGCGTCGTGGTCACCCGCGCCTCCAACGGCAACGAAGTCGTCGATCTGTACCTGTCGCATCCCGCCGGCAGCTTCGATGCGATCCTGATGGACATTATGATGCCGGACATGGACGGCTACGAGGCAACCCGCGCGATTCGTCTGAGCGAAAAGGTCGATGCAGCCGATATCCCCATCATCGCGCTCACCGCCAACGCCTTCGCCGAGGACGCCAAGGCGGCACACGACGCCGGCATGAACGCCCATCTGTCCAAACCGGTCGACTTTAACAAGCTCAAAAACATGCTCGCCTGCATCAAGAAATACGGAGCTGTTTCGCTATAGTTTGTGCTCAACCACCATACGCAGCAGAAAGGAAGCCAATGATGTTTAGGCCCTTACGTCGAAAGAAACGCGCCATCACTGACGAGGAAGCGCGCAAGTTGCTCGCCACCTGCAAGCGCGGCGTCTTTGCCGTCAACGGCGATGATGGCTACCCCTATGCCATTCCCGTCAACTACTTCTTTGACGCCGAGCACGACAAGATTTATTTCCATGGCGCCAAAGCCGGCCACAAGGTCGACGCACTCAAACGCGATGACAAGATCTGCTTTACCGTTTACGGTAACGAGTGGTATAAGGACGATGACTGGGCTCCCTACGTTATGAGTACCGTGGTCTTTGGCCGCTGTCGCCTGGTTGATGAGGCGCCTGCATTCATCGAGGACAAAGTCCGCCAGCTCGCGCTTAAGTACTACCCTTCTGCCGAAGAAGTCGAGGAGGAAATCGCCAAAGACATCAAGGGCGTCCAACTCTACGAGATTTCGATTGAGCATCTTTGCGGCAAGCAGATTCAGGAAAAGTAAGCCCCTCAACAGGCCCCATCAATAGCAATATGGCCCGGTCCATGCAGCATTGGAGCCGGGCCATATGCTTATGAAGCGTCGGCGGCTATATGCGCAAGCGCCTCAACGAGCTCCTGCGAACTCACAGGCTTGCTCAGGTGCGCGTTCCTGCCCGCCTCACGCGAAAGCCTGCGATCGTCGGCAAAGGCGTTGGCGCTCACGGCGATAATCGGCGTGGTCGCGGCATCCTCGCGATCGAGCGCTCGAATCCGACGCGTGGCCTCAAGGCCATCGATACCGGGCATCATGATATCCATCAACACCACGTCGTACTCGTGCGGCGCGCTCGCGGCAAACATCTCGACGGCAGACTCACCATCCTTAGCATGCGTCACGACGGCACCGGCGCGGGCGAGCGTAAACTGTGCAATCTCGGCATTCAGGTCGTTATCCTCTACGAGCAAAACGCGCAAGCCCTTGAGCGCATCGCCATCCCCCGCGTCCACGCGCACAGCCTGAGGAATCTCGGAGCGCTCGCACTTCTCAAACGGCAGACGGATGGTAAACGTCGTCCCCTGCCCCAAGATGCTCGTAAAGCTCATGGTTCCGCCCATAAGCTCGACCAACTGTTTGGCAATAGGCGCACCCAGACCAGTTCCCGATGAAGCGCCTTCCACCTGTTGCTCCTCGCGACAAAACGGTTCGTAGAGGTGCTGTTGAAACTCCTCGCTCATGCCAATACCGTTATCGGCGATCGTGTATTCATAGACGGGGGCGCCATCCACTGGCTCCACCTCGCGGCACACCAGGCGAACATAGCCGCCCCGGCGGTTGTACTTGACGGCATTACCGGCAATATTGAGCAACAAGCGCTTGAGGTGCGTCACGCTCACCCGCGCATAGGGATGATTAAGCGTCTGCTGGTCGCAGATAATTGTCACCAGACGCTCCTCGGCCTGGCGCTCCAGAATATCGCGCACCTCGTGGTTGAGGGTCACCAAGTTTGTGGGAACAAGCTCCAGTTCGATCTGCCCGCTCTCCAGACGACTCATATCCAGAGCCTCGTTGGCAAGGTCGAGCAGCAGTCCCGATGCCGTCCAGATCTTTGAGCGGCACTCGGTCTGCTTTTGCAGATTGGCATCGCCGACCTCAACCATACCGCGAATGCCGTTGATGGGCGTGCGCAGATCGTGGCTCATGCGACGCAGGAACTCCGTCTTTGCCGAGTTGGCAGACGAGGCCTCACGCGCCGCCTTTGCCAGCTTGTCGCCATAGTCGCGCTCCTGCTGCAGCAAGTCTGTCAAGCGTCGACGATCAGCGCGGCGACGCACCATCACAACAGAG
>CAJMOL010000287.1 GCA_905215095.1 uncultured bacterium
CGTGGGGGCATAGAACAGGCCGACGATAAAGGAACCGATACCAAAGGGCAGGGTCAGCAGGGCCTGAATCAAACCGAGGATGGCGTTCTCGGCCCAGACAAAGATGGGGCCGACGGCAACGAGGGTCACGAGCACGGTCACGAACACCGAGACAAGCGGGGTCACAAAGAGGTCGAACATCTCGGGAACGATCTTGTGCAGGCGCTTCTCGAGGAAGGCCAGAATGGCGCAGGCGATAACGATGGGGATCACGTGGCCCTGATAGCCGACCCACTCAAAGCTGTACACGCCGGGAATGACGGTGACCATAGTCTGCACGCCCTCGGAGGCAACCGTGTAGGCGCTCTGCAGCGAGGAGTTGATGAACGCACCACCGACGACGGCGCCCAGATACGGGTTGGCGCCAAAGGCCTTAGCGGCGGAGTAACCGATCAGGATCTGCAGAATGCCAAAGGACGTGCCCGAGACCAGGTCGGCAATCTTGTAGATAAAGTTATTGGTGTCGAGCGCGATAAAGCCGTTGGAGGCCATAAAGTTGAGGGCGCTCATAATGCCCAGCAGCAGGCCCGAAGCCACGATGGCGGGGATGATGGGGACAAAGACGTCGCCGAGCACCTTAATGGCGCGCATAAAGATGTTCTGCTGCTGCGCCGCGGCCTCCTTGACCTCGGCCTTGGTAGCAGCTTCGACGCCACTGAGCGCGATGAACTCCTCGTAGACCTTGTTGACGGTGCCAGTGCCAAAAATAATCTGGAGCTGGCCCTGGGCTTCAAAGACGCCCTTAGCGCCGTCAATATTCTCGAGGGCCTCCTTGTCAACCTTCGCGTTATCGGCAATCACCAGGCGCAGACGCGTGGCGCAGTGTGCGGCCGAAACAACGTTGCCGGCGCCACCGATGTTGTCGAGCACCTCTTGGGCTGATTTGCGGTAGTCCATGACTTCCCTTTCCTCCAACGGGTGCATGCGCACCCGACTACCTTTGACACTTACACTGTAATCGTTTTCAGTTTCATATGTCTGTAATCGTTTTCATAGTAGAGTGAACGGTAGGAAAAAGCCGGCGAATGGTAGTTTTACCGCAAAAACAGGGGCCTCAAAGGCAGGCAGACATGCCCAAAGCCTAGACATTCATAAGTTGATGGCCGAGTTTGAGCGTCTTGAGACCGCTCTCCCCCTCCACACCATCGAGCGTGTTGAGCAACATATTGGTCGCCTCGACGCCACTGGTCAGGTAGCCATAATGCACGGTGGGAATGCCGCCCGTCAGCGCGCGCAAAAACGCGTTGTCGCCAAAACCGCTCACGCGGTGTATACCCTCGCCCATGCCGCGAACCTCATCAATGGCACGCAGCGCGCCCGCCGCCATGGTGTCGGTCGCGCACGCGATAAACGAAACATCGGGGTCGACGGAAAGCAGTTCACGCGCCGCACCATAGCCCGAGTCGAGCGTAAACGAGCCCAGGCGAATCAAGGCGGCATCGAGCGGGTTGCCCGCGGCGCGCAAGCCGGCCTCAAAACCGCGACGGCGGTCATAACCGGCCGCACGGTCCTCTTCGGTAACTCCAATATAGGCAATCTTGCCGTCCACGCGACCCGCAAGCGCATGGCCCAGCTCAAAGGCGGCCTCGTAATCGTCGTGATAGACGCACGCCGCGCCCTCAACATTCTGACCGATCAGCACGATGGGCACACGGCACGATTCAATCGCCCGACGGTGCTCGTCGGTAATCATGGTTGCTACCAGCACAATGCCATCGACCGGGTGGTTTTGGAATAAATCGAGGTATTCGAGCTCGCGATCGGGGGCATTGTCGGTATTGGCAAGCAACATCTGGTAGCCACGACGACCGAGCACCTGGCCAATACCGGCGGTAATGCGGCTCACAGATTCCGAGTTGATCTTAGGCACAATGACACCGATGAGTTTGGTGGAGCCGGTGCGCAGCGCGCGCGCCTGGCTGGACCGCACGTATCCGGTCAGCTCAATCGCCTGCTTAATGCGCTCGGCCTTATCCGCCGAGATATATCCACCGTTGAGGTAGCGCGAGACCGCGGCGCTCGAAACGCCGGCCAGCTCGGCCACATCTTTCATCTTTACCACGAGCACCCCTGTTATTGAAATCGCTTTCACCATGATACCTGTGCGGAGCGACCGCATGACGTAGCGATTACATGATAGAGAAACTCGTGGAAACTAATGAGCCACTTGAGACATGTCTAGCGATAATCACTTCGCAGCCAGTTTTACCAGACGAGAATCACCCTGGCTGCATAATCGAAGAATACGGCCATGCAGAACTTGACCTGAGCGGCAGCCTCGCGGACTTTTCCAGGAAGGCCTCGGTGCCGCGCCTCGAAGAGTCGCAATTCACAATCCCGGTCAATCCTCTGCCAAGAACCCGTTGCGAACTTAGACTTACCAACAACACGCCAGCAAAGTTGCATACAAGCAGAAAATCGCACGCAATTTCGCCTATTCTCAATTGAGATATAAGTTTTGACGGGCCGAATCTTACATCAAAAGACGATATGAGAAAGCCATTG
>CAJMOL010000288.1 GCA_905215095.1 uncultured bacterium
GAGTACCCATAAATCAAGGCGGCCTCACGATGGAGAGACCGCCTTGATTCCTCGTTTTCCTCTTTTGTTGTTTTGCGTAGCCCTAAACTGAGCACAATTCGGAGCCAGTATTCAATCAATCATCTATTGGTAGTCGTTTGCATACGAGCTATAGAAGAGCGCCTTGCAATCGACATCGCTGTAGCCCATAACAGCATCCTGTACATCGGCGCGCAAGAGGTTAAGCACCTTGTATACGCCCCCTCCCATGTCCCCAACGAAAAGCACCTGCTTAAATACGTTGGGATACTCACGCAGATAGGCAACGTAACCTCTGAGCTTGGCAAGCGTGTCACTGAGGAAATCACCGTGCGGATCGACGATTGACGGTCTGATTGTCCCGTCACCGTCCTTCACAAAGAAGAGGAAGTCCGGATGCAGGGCCTTGCGTCCCACCGAAGACATGTACGGAATCGAAAACGCCTTGGCAGACATGCTGCCCGACGGATTGCGATAGAAGGCAACCGTGCGATTCTTTGCCAATTCGTTCCTAACGATATAGTCTTCCGCCGGGTTCAGGTCAAGCGGGCAGAGGCCGTCCTCTTTCTGCACGATATGGCACGGATACTTAGCGAAGTCATCCGACGCGCTGGCAGACGTGGGCCACTCTATCTTTGTGAGGCGCTTGCCTTCGGTTTCACGGGCCAGCTCGTCGTAACGCTGCTTTGCCGAGTCGTTAAGGTAGTCATAATCGCCAGATCCATCGACCTTATCGAAGTATTCCTTTCGGCATTGAGCCGCCCAGCCCTCGAGCGCATCAACGATGGCCTGTGTGCGCACCGCTGCGGCAAGGCGCAAGTCGCACTCGGGGCGCCCAAGCTCCTTGAAGTTGGCGCGACGATACTCATTCGCAAACTCCTTAGTGAAATGCATGTCGGCGTCGCGGGCGGCCTTTCTGAGGCCCTCGGCGTCCGTGCGGGCCTCCTCCTGCTCCTGGTCCTCGGTCTCGTTGAGCTTGTCGAGCGTGATCTTGACGGTCTCGGCAACCTCTACGTCGTGTTTGGCTTCGCGGTACTCGTCCTCGTTAGCAACGATGTATCCCTTGAGCTTCTGGACGAACTGTTTTTTCACGTCGGCCGCGGCATTGACATCGAGGCCAGTCTCGACAAGCAGAGTCGCCGTCTTAACCAGGCTCTGGAATTCGTTTCTAGCCTTCTTCGGAATGCGCTGGACGGGTATGGAATCGAAGGCTGTGCGGATGCCCTGCCACTCCTGATGCGTGAAAGACTGCTCGCGTTTGGTGGGCGGCTTGGGCTTTGCCATGGGCACGGGTTTTACGACCGAGACGGGCTGGGTGGGCTCGGTCTGTGTGGAACTTGGCTCAGGTGTCGCAGGTTGCTGCGGGGCAGACGCTGCAACGTAGTTGCCCGTTGCGGGCTGAGGCGCCAGCTCCGCTTCTGGCGCCGGGACGTCGACGGACCTGACCGCCGAGGCAAGCGAGGGCTGCGTTCCCTGCATGTCCAACGGCTCTTGAATCGCGATGCCGGCAAGTGGCGCCTGGTAGCCGGGTTGTGCCTGCCGCGCCGCCTCAATGGCCTTCTCGTTCTCCTCGTACGCCTTGAGCTCCTGTTGGTAGTCGGCTTCGGACTTGGGCGCAGCCGCCGTGATAGTCACGGGGTTGAGAACGATGTTCTGCTTGCCGATGGAGCTCTCGCCCATGTCGTCCTTGCGGCCCATGAGGTAGTCGACCACGTCCTGAGTGCTCTCGGGATTGAACAGGGGCAGGTAGCAGGCGACGGAGTTCAAAAGATCATCGGATTCGATGCGCCGCGCAAGTGGAGTGCGTACCATACGTCCCACGAGCTGTGCGATATAGGTCGAGTCCGAACGCCTGCGCTGCGAGAAGATGACCTCCGCTCGCGGGCAGTCCCATCCGTTGGAGACAGCCTCCTTGGCGAAGAGCACGCGAATGCGCGAGGTGTCCTGAACGAACTCGGGTTCGACATAGGGAATAAGGTATTTTCCCGCCGCGATGTCCTTATGCTCGCCGAAGACGTTGGCGAACGACATCGCCTCGGAAAGGCCGGGGACCAGGCCCGTGATCTGGTCGCACATCTCAGCCAGGGCCGAGCTGCTCACGTTGTCCGCCGCTTGGATGAGCAGCAGCGGGTTGACGGGACTCTCGCCCTCGCGGGCACAGTACTCGCCCCACTCGCGGCAGGCCAAGGCATAGCGCTCGCACGCCATAGTGAGGTACTGGTGCTCGACTGGGTCGTCCTTCTCTGGCACGCGCAACTCGATGATGTCCTTGAGCAGACCTGACTCCTGGACCTCGCGAGGAGTCACAGCGACCTTTGGCATACGCACGCGATCGGCGCGCTGGTCCATGGCCGCCTCGAACCTCTGCGGTGTGGCGGAAATCCCGACGACGACGGGCATCGCGGCCCGGCCATCAAGCCCATCAATAAGGTTTGCGTAGATAGTCACCGTGCCGCGCTCGCTCGAGGCATTGGCGCCCAAGCCGCGGTGCGCCTCGTCGATGAACAGATAGAGGTT
>CAJMOL010000289.1 GCA_905215095.1 uncultured bacterium
CTGCCGACCAAGGAAGACATGCACGACTTCGATACGTTCGCGATCGTCAAGAATGCCTCGGCCGTGCGCCGAGCGCTGCCGTTTATGATCGACGGTGAAATCAAGGCCTTCGCGCTCAATGACGAAGTACTCGCCTATACGCGCACCGGCAAAGACGGCGAGTCCGCGACCGTCATCATCAACCGCAGCCTGCGCAATTCGCATCGCGTGACCATTCCGGCGCTCGGCGAATGTGCGAGCGACGTGATCAGCGGCCATGAGTGCGAGATTCACAACGGCACGGTCACGCTCGACTTGTATCCGCTGGGGTCGTCCATCATCTATCACCACGCCGAGCAACGTCTGCAGGAGCCGCTCGATCACGGCGCGGGTGTTGTGTGCCATATCACATCGGTGCCGACCGACGACGGCAAGCCAGGTACGATCGGCGCTCCCACGCGTCGCTTTATCGACCATCTGGCCGCCATGGGCATGCGCTACTGGCAAGTTCTGCCTGTCAACCCGACAGACTTCTTCCGCTCCCCTTACGCTGGGCCTTCGGCCTTTGCGGGCAATATCGACCTGCTGCCCGAAAGCCACGAGGAGCTGGCCGCCGACTTTGAGACCTGGAAGGCCCGCGGCGGCGAGGATGCCGATCCGTTGTACACAGCGTTTAAACATCGCAATGCCGATTGGCTCGAGAAGTACTGCGTCTACATGGCCGTTAAGAAGTACTTTGAGGGCGAATCGCGTCACGATTGGCCGGCAGATGTCGCGCGCTACAACGAGCACCTGATCGATGACAAGCGTTTCCACGACGAGGCTGAACTGCAGGCGTACATGCAGTATCGCTTTGACCTGGCCTGGTGCGAGCTCATGAACTATGCGCACAAGAAGGGCATCGAGGTCATCGGCGATATCCCGATGTACGTTTCGGACGATTCGGCAGATGCGTGGAGCGAGCCCGAGAACTTCTGGCTGTCCGATACCGGCAAGGCGATTGAGATTTCTGGCGCGCCGCCCGACAATTTTGCGCCCGAGGGCCAGGTGTGGGGCAATCCCACCTTCCGTTGGGATCACATGAAGGAGAACGGCTACCGCTGGTGGATGGACCGTCTGCGTCGCGCGTTCTCGCTCTACGACCGTGTGCGCCTGGACCACTTCCTGGGATTCCACAGCTACTTTAGCATTCCCGCAGGTAAGGCCTGCTCCGACGGCCGCTGGCTGGCGGGTCCGGGCAAGGACCTGTTCCAGACTGCCTATGACGAACTGGGGCCGCTCAACTTTATCGCCGAGGACCTGGGCTACCTGACGCCCGGCGTTCGTGCCATGGCTTCGACCTGCGGTTTCCCCGGTATGGACGTGCTGGAGTTTAGCGATTACGACGTCCGCAACGGCGTGTATCCCATGCCGGGCAAGATTCTGTACACCTCGACGCACGATACGTCGACGCTGGCCGGTTGGTGCACGCGTTCCTTTGCGGGCGGCGACGAGCCGAGCGGTGTTGAGGTGGCGGCCAAGCTGATGGGCGACGCGCTAGCAAGCGACGCTCTCCTGGTGATGATGCCGCTGCAGGATATCCTGGGGCTTGGCGACGACGCGCGCATGAACGTGCCGGGCGTGGCCACGGGCAACTGGACGTGGCAGGCCGATGAGGCCGACGTTGCGGCCGCCGAGGGCAAAACCGCACAGCTCCTGCGCAACAACCATAGATTCTGGGGCGAAGCGTGATAAAACACCCGATATAGGGTACAGTTACAGCTGTTTGAATTTATGCGGGCAGAGCGATCTGCCCGCTTTGTGCTGAAAAGGAAGTATTATGGCGCGCTACGATTACAAGTGCACGAGCTGCGGCAACGTGTTTGAGGTTGAGCATCCCATGTCCGAGACTCCCGAGGTCGTGTGCCCCAGCTGCGGTGCCCCGGCGGCCAAGACGTTCTCGGCCAGCGGCATCAAGTTTGAGGGCAGCGGATTCTACAACACCGACCAGCGCAGCGGTGGTTCCAGCACCACCGCCACCAGCGGCTGCTGCGCCAACTGCCCACATAACCACTAAAGACAAGCGGTCCCGCCACCCAGGTTTCCTTATGAGTTGCGGTGAAATAGTTCCTGAATCAGCCCATCCAACGGCCAAACAGGAACCATTTCACCGCAACTTTTCTTTAGATCGGATTTCAGGCTGATGCTAAGTTTGTAACATTTCAAAACTCTGCCGGATTACGGGGCTGAATTGACAGCCTCTATCCATTCCGGTAATTTGCAAATTTCAACAAGCCATCTACCTGCGGTTTAATTTAGACCATTTTTGATATGGTCGGGCATCACCAATCTAGCCCCGTAATCCGCCCTACTTTTGATAACAGCAAGTATGAGTCGGGCTATTTTTCCCACTCTTTACCGCTTTTGCGATCTCCACTCGCACGACCTTCTGAGTTGCGGTGAAATAAGGACTGTTTGGCAGGTAAAAGCCGCTATTCAATCCCTATTTCAGGCTCTTCGGTGGTTTCTGTGGGAGAGATTCCGGCATAGGCCCAGCTC
>CAJMOL010000290.1 GCA_905215095.1 uncultured bacterium
GATGTCCAGCGCCAGTTTCCCCATACGCTTATCATCACGCCGACGGAGCGTAAGGTTATCGCCATTGCCTATATCAGCTCCGACGACCTTGCCTGGGCTATCGGAGACGATGACACCTGGATTGCTCCGTTGTCGACGTCTGTCGAGGTGGACGACCAGGGAAACGTCATTACATCGGGGGAGGGTGCCAACACCCTGACCGGCATCGATGCGGCCCTGGCGCTTGCCAAGCACTACGGCGCCGTGCTGTTGACTGATGTCTCGGCCGATGTCGCACCGGTTTCGGGTCGGGCGGTGAGCTCCAAGGCCGTCAAGGCCGGCCTGGATTACGCACGCGGTTTTTCGAGCGAGTTCTTGGACCAGGTGAAGGATATTTCCACGCCTTCCGTTGAGGCTATCTCGGCAAATCTCGACAACGGCGTCGAGGTGTCGCTGGGCGATTCGGATGATATCGCCAAGAAAGAACGCATCGTGACCAAGCTACTTTCGCAGGTAGAGGGCGTAACCTATATCAATGTACGCTCTCCGGGCAACTACACGTTTAGGAACGCACCGACCGCCTAGCATGCTAAATGGCTTTGTTGAGGGGCCATACCACGCCGTTTATCTGGTTTGTTTGGTTTTCACGGTCAATTATTTGACTGATACGTTCATAATGTGCAAACATAATACGGTTTACCTTTGCATTTACTTTCAACCTGAAGGTTAATGTGCGCAGGGGTCAACCCATGCTATGGCAATAACCTTTGTTCGGAGGACCGACATGCACGAGACAGAGATCAACAACTACCTTGCCGTCATTAAGGTGGTCGGCGTCGGCGGCGGCGGTACCAACGCGGTCAATCGAATGATCGAAGAGGGCATCCGCGGCGTCGAGTTTGTTGCCATCAACACCGATGCTCAGGCGCTCGCGATCTCTGATGCCGATATCAAGGTGCACATCGGCACCGACCTTACCCGCGGCCTAGGCGCCGGCGCCAACCCTGAGGTTGGCCGCAAGGCTGCCGATGAGTCCCGCGACGATATCGCCGAGGCGCTCGCTGGCGCCGACATGGTGTTCATTACCTGCGGCGAGGGCGGTGGTACCGGTACCGGCGCTGCTCCCATCGTTGCCGATATCGCGATGAACGAGGTCGGCGCGCTGACCGTCGCCGTTGTGACCAAGCCCTTTACCTTCGAGGGTCGCAAGCGCAAGAAGAGCGCCGAGGAGGGCATCAAGACCCTCTCCGACTGCGTCGACACCATGATCGTTATCCCTAACGACAAGCTGCTCGACATCGCCGAGAAGAAGACCACTATGCTCGAGGCGTTCGCGATTGCCGATGGCGTTCTTTCCCAGGGCACCCAGGGCATCACCGACCTCATCACCGTCCCGGGTATCATCAACCTGGACTTCGCCGATGTTAAGACCATCATGAAGCAGGCCGGTACCGCCATGATGGGCATCGGTACCGCTTCTGGGGACACCCGTGCCGTCGACGCTGCCCAGCAGGCTATCTCCAGTCCGCTGCTCGAGAGCTCCATCGATGGCGCCACGCGTGTCCTGCTTTCCATCGCCGGCTCCAAGGACCTGGGCATCCAGGAGATCAGCGACGCCGCCGACGTTGTCGCCAATGCCGTCGACCCCGAGGCCAACATCATCTTCGGTACCGTTGTTGACGAGTCCCTGGGCGACCAGGTGCGCATCACCGTTATCGCCACGGGCTTCTCCGACTCCAACGTCAACCGTCAGGACGAGCTCTTCGCTGCCCAGCAGTCCCAGAGCAAGGCCGCTGCTTCTGCTGAGCCGCAGCGCACCGCTCCGGCTGCCAGCCCCGCTCAGGCTGCCCCGACTCGCAACGTCGGTGGTACCGAGCTGCCCAACTTTGGCAACGATCAGTTTGAGCTTCCCGACTTCCTCAAGCGCGGCAGCTTCTAAGTCGTTCTTCGCATTGTTTTGCACAGGGGCGCGTCCGTATGGATGCGCCCTTTTTGTTTCTCGTTTGTAAACGAAAGCCTCCAATCTCCTTACGTTCCCTTTACGTTTGGTCCCTACCGCTGCGGGTATCCTTTTAAAGAAGTATGGCAGCCGTATGACACGGACTGCTGCGGCTTCGCCGCGATACTTGTGTTATTAGGAGGCTTTAGTATGGCAGCACGTGCGGACAACGTTTCGCGTGTCGACCATGATGGAGTTACGTTGGTAGAGGGCGCGACGCACGATGTCCGCTTTGCCTTTACCGAGCGCACCGGTGGCGTTTCCGAAGATGCGTACTCCTCGCTCAATCTGGGCTCGCATGTTGGCGATGACCCCTTTACCGTTCAAGAAAATCGTCGCCGCGTACTCGAGGCCATGGGTGCCGCCGAGTGCGAGCACAACTTGCTTGTCCCCAATCAAGTACACGGTGACCATGTCGTGACGGTGACCTCGAACGGCGCCGAAGATCTCGAGAACATTCGTGAGCAGATTGCCGAGGGCTGTGATGCCCTCGTCTGCACGGCGCATAAGGTGCCCGTGATG
>CAJMOL010000291.1 GCA_905215095.1 uncultured bacterium
GTATTCGCATCACGCCACCACCAGTTGTTGAGAGACTTCATCGTGTTCTTCATGTCGGTGGCTCCTTTCATGATGCCGTGGCGCGGTCGCACCTTGTTGCTGTTGCGCTGCACTATAGCACAGCAAAGTGTGTGCGGGGAAATCTTTTTTAAAAAGATTTCAGGCGGGTTTCCCGCCGGTCAAAAGAGCGGGCTGAGCGGGCGAGGCTGCCATTGCCGCCTTGTCCGCTCAGCTAAGACGTTACTCCTTATTGCGACGGTAGAGGAAGTAACCGCCCGCGGAGATGACGGCAACGCCAGCGATGGCGAATGCGGCCACCATGCGGCCATCAAAACGATCACCGGTGGTGGGCAGGCCGCCCTTGGTGTTCGTCTTGTTGGTGGTTACCGTGGTCGTGGTGTCCGACTTGCCAGGCTTCTCGGGCTTGGTGGTGGGCTGCTCGGGCTTAGCGGGCTGCTCGGGGGTACCGGGCTGCTCAGGAGTACCAGGCTGATCCGGGGTTGCCGGGTCGGTGGCAAGAGCGTCCTTGGCGTAGGTGATGGACACCTTGAGGCCGTTGGTCTCGGTGTTCAGGTCGCTCGGGGTGAAGGGCTGGTCGAAGTTTTCGGCCTTCTGATAGGCGCGCATCTCCTGGAGCAGGGCCTTGCACTTCTTGTAGGTGTTCTCGGTAGCAGCCTTGCCGGCCTTGTTGGCCAGGGCAGTGCGGCCCTCGGTGGTCGTCTCGGCTAGCATGGCGGCGTCAACTTCCTTGTTCTGCTCGATGAGCTCGTTCTGGAGCGCATCGAGGTAGGCACGGACGCTGATACCAAGGGTGTCAGGGTTCTCAAAGCAGAGCGAGCTGATGTCCATGAGGACGTAGTTGATTGAGTTCTCGGGCTCCTCGTTGTACACGACGTCAGTCTGTTTGCAGTGATCGAAGGAGACGGTCTGATCGCTGAAGTACGGGCTGACCTCAGTTATCAGAGCGGAGTACAACGGGATGGCGACGGAGTACGCGGCGCGGGAGAGCATTTCCCACTGGATGGTAGCGACTTCGGGGTCATACCCGCGACGAATCTGGAAGAGGTTGATCTCGGTGTTGCGCTCGCTGCCGATGCAATAAACACCATCAGTGTTCGCGTTGAGGCCAGGGACGTTCTCGCCGCGGTTGCCGAAGGCGCGAATCAACTCGAAAGTGCTCCAACCAGACTTGCCAGGCTTGAAGAACAGGGGCTGGATTTCGCTGACCATGGCTCCCTTTTGGTCAGGTTTTCCTTTCTCCTTTACTGTGATAATGTCGTAATCTGTGCCTTCGGTCAGCTGACTACCAAAATAATCGCGGCCTTGCACATAGCGGGACCACTGGTTTACGCCGGAATCGGCGAGGCTTTCGCCATACGTTTGGGCGACATCGAATTTGCCGTCAGCGGAGTATTTGGCGAAACCCTTTTCTTCGGGCATGGATTGGATCTTTTCAGAGTGGAGGCAATTCTCGGTGTCATTGAGGTCGACATCGTAGTTGAGGCTCCCGATATTAGGGTTGAGCGACGCGACGTCGTCAGCGAGCTTCATGGCGATCCACTGATGGGCGGAAAGTGTGGCGAACAGCCAGGTCTCGTTGTTGTCGGCGATGATGATCTGGTCGTTGGTGCAGACGCCTTGATCATCGATCAGGCTGCCGAGGAGCTCGACGCCCTCGCGGGCCGTGGCGCTCTCGCCCAGGATGATGCTGCCGTAACTGTACTCGCCCAGACCCACTTCCTCATCGATGAGGTCTGCTGCAGCGGCCTCCTCGTTATAGGAGGTGCTTAGCGTGGCGGAGCAGGAGACGCCCTTCTCGTTGATGCCGGCCTCGGAGTAGGCGTCGGTGCGACCCATCCAGTTGGAGGGGTGGTCGCGTACATAGCTGTAGCGATAGGTAGGCTTGTTCGAAGTGTATTCAAAAGCAGATTCAATCGAGCTGTACTTAAAGCCAGGTTCGTGGGCAGGTTCGATGCCGTAGTGCTTAAGTTAGCGCTTGCCAAAGTCCTCGGCGCGGCCGTAGTACGTGTTGCCGTCCGCCGTGAGCTTGCCGCCCATGTAGATCTGCGTGCAGGCGAGCGCAGACGTCGGCATGGACATGATGGTTGCAGCTCCAAAGGCGAGGCCTATGCCAAGCTTTTTGAGCGCGTTGACGGGGTGAGTTTTCCTCATTTTCCCTCCCAGCGTGCGAAAGCTCTCCGTTGCCAGAGAGCTTCAGCCAATAAAGACACCCCATTAGCGTAACGAACTGGAAACAATATTCATCTATGAAAGAAACTTACTCGATAAGCGTAATGAAATATGCGATGAGTGGTTAATTATACTCGGTTTGTAGCTTTACTTTAATAAAGACGTCCTGCAATTACATTACCTGAATAAAGCGCCTTGCACGGGGCGCAAAGAAAATCCCCCGCTGTTTGGCAAATGCATAAACAGCAGGGGAGACGATAATTGGATGAATATCATACCAATGTGGAATTACTTCTTCCGGCG
>CAJMOL010000292.1 GCA_905215095.1 uncultured bacterium
TGAGTACCGGGTGTTATTGCGAAACGGCACCGGTGTTATTGTGGGCCGGCACCAGCGTGCTTGACGTTGGACGCTGCCGGTGTGTATTTCGTCAAGTCGGTGTTTCGTGTTTAGTCATGTATTTTTTTCGGGTTTAGGCAGTTGCATGCATTTTCCTTATTTTTCCGGTTGCGCGGAGGTGTTCCTGCCGAACATGAGGGCCTCACTGACGCGGCGGCTCTGGCCGGTGAACTCGAGGAGCCGCCCGTGGTGCACGATGCGGTCGATGATCGCTGCGGCGAGTTTGTCGTCCGCGAAGACCGTGCCCCATTTACTGAACTCGATGTTCGTGGTGAATATGATGCTCCGTCTTTCGTAGCTGCCCGCGATGATCTGGTAGAGCAGGCGCGCCCCGTCGATGTCGAAGGGTACGTAGCCGAACTCGTCCAGTATGATCAGGTCGGCACGGCCGATGTCCCGGAGCATCGTCTCGAGCGTGCCGTCGCGTTTGGCCTTGCCCAGCTGGAGGACGAGCTCGGCGGTCTGATGGAACCGCACGCCCAGCCCCATGTCGATCGCCTTCATGCCCAGCCCGATCGCGAGATGTGTCTTTCCGCGCCCGGTCTTGCCGTAGAACACCAGGTCCTGCGCGCGCGGGATGAAACCGAGCCCTAGGAGCTCATCGAGCATGTAGCCGTCGGGGAGCCTGACGTTCGTGAAGTCGTAGCCGTCGAGACCCTTGACGACGGGGAACCGGGCGCGGCGCAGGAGCCTGTCGTGCTTCGCGCGTTCCCTGTTCGCCAGTTCCGTGTCGAGCAGGCGGTGGACGGCGTCGACCTGGCGGGGCGTGGCCCAGCCGGCGAATTCGTCGATGCTCGCCTTGGAGATGAACAGCTTGCGGGCCTTCTCGTAGAGCCCTTCGTCCGTCTTCGTGTTCATCGCCCGCCTTCCTGCACGCCGACGTCCGCGGTGAACGCGATGTCGTATTCACTCAGATCCGGCCTGTCATCGTCGTATTCGATACCCGCCACGCCCTCGGCGAGCCTGGCCGAGCTTGTCAAGTTATTTGTGTTTGGGGTGTGTTTTATAAATAAGGTTCCATTCGTTCGGGGTATGCGGCCGCGAGTTGGGCGAGGGCCTGTTTCCAGTTGGTCGTCATGCGCCCCTCGATGAGCCTTCCCTCGCTTTTGCGCCTGGTTTTGTTGCCGTCTTTGGCGCGTTTGAGGCTGCGTTTGTCCTCGATGTCGCAGATTGCCAGCCAGAACAGCTTGACCACGGCCTGGTCGTTGGGGAACTGGCTGCGGTTGCGGCTGACCTTGCGCAACTGGTAGTTGAGCGATTCGATGCTGTTGGTGGTGTACACCACCCGGCGGAGCATGGGCGGGAACTGCAGGAACGGGACGAACCGGTCCCACGAGCGTTTCCACGTGGCGGCCACCGACGGGTATCTCCGGCCGAGCTCGCTTTCCGCGAACTCGCCGAGCGCCTTTTGCGCGGCCTGCCCGTTGGGCGCGCAGTACACGCTCCTGAGCGCCGCGCACACCCTCTTCCTGTCGTGGTCGGCGACGAACCTGTTGGCCGCGCGTATCAGGTGCACCACGCAGGTCTGCACGATCGCCTTGGGCCACGTGGCCTCCACGGCCTCGGGCAGGCCCTTGAGCCCGTCGCAGCACACGATCAGCGCGTCGGCCATGCCCCGGTTGGCCATCTCGGCGCACACATGCGCCCAGAAGGAGGCGCCCTCGTTGTCCTGGACCCATATGCCAAGCACATGCTTGAACCCGTCCATGTCGACGCCGATGGCGATGTGCGCCGCCTTGGGCATCACCCTGCCGTTGTCGCGCACCTTGACCCTGACGGCGTCCAGGTACACGACTGGATAGAACTCGTCCAGCGGCCGCTCCTGCCATTCGAGCACGGCGTCGCTCACCGCGTCGGTGATGTTGGATATCGTCTCGGGGCTCAGGTCCGTGCCGATCGTCTTCTCAAGGTGGTGCTGGATGTCGCGCACCGTCATGCCGCCCGCGTACAGGGATATGATCATCTCGTCCAGTCCGCCCAGCCTCCTGGAATGCTTGGGCACCAACCTCGGGGTGAACGAGCCGTCCCTGTCGCGGGGAACCAGCACGGTCACCTCTCCCACCGGCGTGGACAGCGTCTTGGGATACGAACCGTTGCGCGAGTTCGCATGCCCGCCGCCCGCCTTCGACTCCCTGTCGCCGGGCGCGTAGCCCAGGTGCGACGTCATCTCGGCCTGCAGGCCGCGTTCCAGGGCGACCCTCGTGAGCTCGCCCAGCAGGCCGCCGTCGCCGGTGAGCTCGATCTGCCCGCCGTCTATCCGTTCGAACAGGGGGTCCAGCGCTCCCGACGCGACCAGCGAGTCCACCAGGGACCGCGAATCCGTCACGGCACCATTGTCATTCCCGGCCACATCGCCGGCCATAGGCTTCACTGCCTCGGTCACCATGATCGTTTCCTTTCAATCAGATGATCCCATACACAAACAATT
>CAJMOL010000293.1 GCA_905215095.1 uncultured bacterium
GTCCACTCGTCCACGCCCTCGAGCGCAGCCTTGGCGGCGTCCAGAATGGCACCCATGCCTTCCTTGGCCAGACCCTTGTTGACAGACTTCTCGTCATACTCGAGCGTCTCGGCCGTAGCGAAGATGGGAGCGGCGACGGTCACGGCGTCGGCCGGCATCTTGGTGCGCGGCTTGACGATAGCGGCAAGCGCGTCGATCCAGTCCTCGCCGTACTCGACGTTGCCCTCGATGAGCCCCGCCTCGTGCAGCTCGGGGACCATGATCTCATCGGCAAACTGAGCATCGGACATGCCGTTGATGTACTCGGCATTGACCCAGTCGAGCTTCTTGGGGTCGAAGGTCGCCGGGTTCTTGGAGATGCGGTCGAGCGAGAACTTGCTGGCCAGGACATCGCGCGGGATGATCGTGGTCTCGCCGTCGAGCGACCAGCCGAGCAGTGCCAGATAGTTGACGAAGGCGTCGGACAGATAACCGGCGTCGCGGTACTCCTCCACCGAGGTGGCGCCGTGGCGCTTGGAGAGCTTCTTGCCATCGGCGCCAAGAATCATAGAGATATGGGCGAACGTGGGCACGGGCGCGCCGAGGGCCTCGTAGACCATAACCTGGCGCGGGGTATTGGAAAGGTGATCGTCGCCGCGGATGACGTGGGTGATCTTCATCATGGCGTCGTCGACGACGGTCGCGAAGTTGTACGTGGGCGTGCCGTCGGAACGGAAGATGACAAAGTCGTCGAGCTCCTTGGCATCGAAGGTCACCTCGCCGTGGACGGCGTCGTGGATGACGACGTCGCCGCGGTCCTCGGGCACCTTGATGCGCAGGACGTAGGACTCGCCGGCCTCAATGCGGCGACGGGCCTCCTCGGGATCAAGATCGCGGCAACGACGCTGATAGCCCTGGAAGGGGTCCTTGCGCTCCTGCGCGGCCTTGCGGTCGGCGTCGAGCTGTTCCTTGGTGCAGAAGCAGGGATAGGCCTTGCCCTCGTCCCAAAGCTTCTGGGCAGCCTGCTTGTACAGGTCCAGGCGCTCGGTCTGGGCGTAGGGGCCATAGTCGCCGCCCACCTCGGGACCCTCGTCCCAGTCCAGGCCCAGCCAACGCATGGCGCGCAGGATGATCTGCGTGTTCTCGTCGGTGGAGCGGGTGGGGTCGGTGTCGTCGATGCGCAGGATGAACGTGCCGCCGTTTGCGCGGGCAAAAGCCCAGTTATAGATAGCGGTGCGGGCGCCGCCGATGTGCAGCTTGCCCGTGGGTGAGGGTGCAAAGCGGACGCGAACGTCTGATGCCATGGAAATCTCCTCGATTGCAGGATGGATGTCTAACTGCACCAGTATAAAGCAACAATGCGACCTCCGCACAAAGGGCACCGACCCACTCATTGGGGACAGACTTAAATGACTACCCAATGAGCACCTGGCTGGTCATTTAAGTCTGTCCCCAATGAGTAGGTGCGGAAAGGGTGTGAATGTTGGATTTACGCGATATGATGTGCGCTTGCATATAGAGCTCGGCGGAATGGTAACGGTCGCCGGGACACGTTTTTGAAAGGACAATCATGTCAGAAGAACTTCGTTCCATCCCGCCCCAACACGGGTCCTTTGTATTTACGTCGGAGTCGGTGACCGAAGGTCATCCCGATAAGATCGCTGACCAGATCAGTGACGCCGTCCTCGACGCAATCCTCGCTAAAGAAATAGAGCTGCAGGAGCAGGGCTACATTGCGCCCAACGGCGTGCCCGCCAACGTTGAGAACGTCCGCTGCGCCTGCGAGACCCTCGTGACCACCGGCACCGTCATCGTTGCCGGCGAGATCCGCACCCAGGCCTACGTCGACGTGCAGGAGATTGCCCGTGGCGTTATCCGCCGCATTGGCTACAACCGCGCAAAGTTCGGTTTTGACTGCGATACCTGCGGCGTTATGAGCCTCATCCACGAGCAGTCGCCCGATATCGCCCAGGGCGTCGACGAGTCCTTCGAGACCCAGACCGGCGCCACCACCGACCCGATCGACCTGATCGGCGCCGGCGACCAGGGCATGATGTTCGGCTACGCCTCCAACGAGACCAAGACTTTAATGCCCATGCCGCACTACCTTGCCAGCCGCCTGGCCGAGCGCCTGGCCGCCGTGCGCCACGACGGCACCCTGCCCTACCTGCGTCCCGACGGCAAGACCCAGGTCACGGTGCGCTACGAGGACGGCAAGCCCGTCGAAGTCACGACCATCGTCATCTCCACGCAGCACGCCGCCGAGATCGAGGACATGGGCAAGATCAAGGCCGACCTCATCGAGCACGTCATCGCCCCCGTCATGGCTGCCGAGAACATGCCGTGGGACAACGCCGACATCTATGTGAACCCCACCGGTCGCTTTGTCGTGGGCGGCCCCATGGGCGACACGGGCCTCACCGGCCGCAAGATCATCGTCGACACCTACGGCGGCTACGGCCGTCACGGCGG
>CAJMOL010000294.1 GCA_905215095.1 uncultured bacterium
TATTTTGTTTAAACAGACATGGCTTGACTATTTTCGTGACTTATGTTCTAGCGCAAGTAGTCGTTGGGAACGTTCTTGTTTGACTAGTCATGTAAGAACGTCCCCAACGACTAAGGACTAGACGATGCGGAGGGGGTTGGCGGCGTCGACGGCGTCGGGAGCGTCGGAAGGGCCATCGGGGGCAGCGCCCGCCGGGTCCTCGTCGGGGGTCTCGATCTGCTTGATCATGACCTCTTGACCCTGGAGCAGATAGGTATCGCCGCTACCGCAATGGGGACAGGTCTTGCCGTGCTCGACTGTCGCATAGTCGCGGCCGCACGCCTCGCAATGTGTCACGGCCTCGACGGGCTCCACAATAAGCTCCGCGCCCTGCGTGATAGGCTTTTTATCCGCCGCCCAGCGCCAAGCGTCGAGCAGCAAGTCGGAAACGACGCCCGAGACCTCGCCCAGCAGCAGCGTGACGCTCGAAACGCGACTCACGCCATTGGCGCGCGCCACGTTCTCAACATCGCGAATGATGTGATAAACGATTCCGAGCTCGTGCACTTTTTCCTCCGCCGTTCCCGTTATGACTACTTACTTGCGACCGAACTTAATCTTGATGGCACGCTTGAGCGCGTACTTGCCGAGGCTTGGGAGCTTTTGCTCGTATTTGGCCATCGTTGAGCACTCGGGGCGGTCGCGATCCAGATGGATGGCGTCGAACGCGCACTTGGTGGTGCACAGGCCGCAGCCGATGCACTTGTTGGGGTCGACGATCGAGGCACCGCAACCCAGGCAACGGGCGGTCTCGGCGCGCACCTGCTCTTCGGTAAAGGTCTCGACGTACTCGCTAAACGGCGCGGCCTTCTCGCGCTCGCGGTCAACGTGGGCAACCTCGCGGCTCGCGTTGTCGTAACTCTCGATCACGACATCGTCGCGGTCGAGCGCGGTGTAGTGGCGCTGGTTGCGGCCGATGGTGAGCGTGGAGCCCGGCTGCACAAAGCGGTGGATGGACACGGCGGCCTCGTGACCGGCAGCGATGGCGTCGATGGCAAAGCTCGGACCGGTGTAGACGTCGCCGCCCACAAAGATGTCGGGCTCGGCGGTCTGGTAGGTCTGGGGATCGGCAAGGGCACCCTGGCCGCGGCCGAGCTCCACCTTGGAGCCAGCCAGCAGGTCGCCCCACACAATGGACTGGCCAATCGACATGACGACACGGTCGGCATCGACACGACGCAGGTCGCTCTCGTCGTACTCGGGCGCAAACCGGCCCTCGTCGTCAAAGACACGCGTGCAGCGCTTGAAGGTGATACCGCACACACGACCGGCCTCGTCCAGGTGAATCTCCTTGGGGCCCCAGCCGCAGCTGATGTGAGCGCCGTCCTCAACGGCCTCGCGACGTTCTTCCTCGCTGGCGGGCATCTGCGCCTCGCTCTCCAGGCAGAACATCTCAACGTGCTCGGAGCCCAGGCGGCAGGCGTTGCGGGCCACGTCGATGGCCACGTTGCCGCCGCCCACCACGATGGTGCGGCCGGGCAGCGCGTCGATCTTGCCACTGTTGACCTCGCGCAAAAAGTCGACGGCCACGGTCACGTCCTCGGCATCCTCGCCCGGAATACCGGCGAGGCGGCCACCCTGGCAGCCGATGGCAACATAAAAGGCCTTAAAGCCCTGCTCGCGCAGCTCGTCGAGCGTCACATCGCGGCCGACCTCCACGCCATAGCGGAACTCGGCACCCATCAGGCGAATGATCTCGACCTCGGCCTCGATAACGTCCTTCTCCAGCTTAAAGCTGGGAATACCGTAGGTGAGCATGCCGCCCGGGCGCTCGTTTTTCTCGAAGACGACGGGCTTGTAGCCCTTCTCGGCCAGATAAAAAGCGCAGGACAGGCCGGCCGGACCGGCACCGATGATGGCGATCTTCTGGTCGAAGCCGCCGGCACGCGTCGGGGTCACCACAGGCGGGACATAGCGGGTCGCGGCATCAAGATCGCGCTGGGCGATGAACTTCTTGACCTCGTCGATAGCCACGGCGGCGTCCACACGGCCGCGGGTGCAGGCGTCCTCGCAGCGGCGGTTGCACACACGGCCGCAGATGGCGGGCAGCGGGTTCTCGCGCTTAATGAGTGCTAGGGCCTCGTCATAGCGGCCCTGCGCCGCGAGCTTCAGATAGCCCTGAACGGCAACGTGCGCGGGGCAGGCCGTCTTGCAGGGCGCGGTGCCGGACTCGTGCGTCTCGATGCGGTTGTCGTTGCGGTAGTTGGGCGACCACTTGGTGTGGTCCCACTTGGTGGCATCGGGCAACTCCTGGCGCGGATACTCGGGCACCTGTCCGCCCGCCTTCTTGCTGCAGAGCTTTTGGCCCAGCTTGGCGGCGCCGGCCGGACACACCTCAACGCAGCGACCGCAGGCCACGCACTTATCCTTCTCGACCTTGGCGACATAGGCCGAGCGCGACAGGTT
>CAJMOL010000295.1 GCA_905215095.1 uncultured bacterium
GCGGGCTCGGTCAACGCGGTCTACGACCTGCTCGCGCAGTTCGACTTCCACATTGTGCGCTCGCTGCGCCTCAAGATCGACCACAACCTGCTCGTCAAGCCCGGCACCAAGCTACAGGATGTTCGTGAGGTCTATAGCCACGGTCAGGCCATCGCGCAATGCGCCGGCTTTATCGAGGCGCACGATCTGCACGCCACCAAGTATCCCAACACGGCAATGTCGGCCGAGATGGTCGCTAACTCCGAGCGCACCGACGTCGCCGCCATCGCCTCGCGCAGCTGTGCGGCGCTCTACGGTCTGGAGGTGCTGGAGCCCAACATTCAGGACTCGGACAACAACTACACGCGCTTTGTCGTCATCAGCCGTGAGCCGCGCGTCTATCCCGGTGCCAACCGTACCTCGCTCATGATTACCACGGCCAATGAGCCGGGCGCCCTCTACCGCGTGCTCGAGCGCTTCTATGCGCTCAACATCAACCTCATCAAGCTCGAGAGCCGCCCCATCCCCGGACGCGACTTTGAGTTTATGTTCTACTTCGATCTGGACTGTCCCTTTGGTAGCAAGGCCCTCGACGACCTGCTCGACTCGATTGATGACGTGTGCGAGAGCTTCACCTACTTTGGCAGCTACACGGAGGTGCTCTAGATGACTGACGTCGCCACAACCCGCCCCTACGGCGTGCTGGGCCGTGTGCTGGGCCACAGCTACACCCCGACCATCTACAAGGAGCTCGCGGGGCTTGAGTACGTGCGTTTTGAGCGCGAGCCCGAAGACCTCGAGGCCTTTATAACGGGCGACGAATGGGAGGGCACCAACGTGACCATCCCCTACAAGCGCGCCGTCATGGACTACCTGGACGAGCTGAGCCCGCTCGCCGAACGCATGGGCAACGTCAACACGATCACGCGTCTGCCCGATGGCCGCCTGCGCGGCGACAACACCGACTACTTCGGTTTCCAGTGCCTGGTCGAGGAGCTGGGTGTGGAGATTGCCGGCAAGAAGGTCCTCGTGCTCGGAGCCACCGGAGGCGCCGGCACCACGGCGAGCATGGTGCTGGGAGACCTGGGCGCGATTGTGGTGCCCGTGGGACGCACGAGCGAGGTCAACTACGACAACATCGCACAGCAGTCCGACGCCGCGCTGCTCGTCAACTGCACGCCTGCCGGTATGTTCCCCCACTGCCCCGACGCGCCTTGCACGCTCGAAGGGCTCGATGCGCTCGAAGGCGTTATCGACATTGTCTACAACCCCGCCCGCACGGGTCTGATGCTCGAGGCCGAGCGTCGCGGCATCCCCTGCATCGGCGGCTTGCTCATGCTTGTGGCCCAGGCGGCGCAAGCCGTCGAGCGCTATACCGGCCAGGTCACCCCGCGCGAGCGCATCCTGGACGTGACGGAGCGTCTGTCCCGTCATGAGCAGAACATCGCCCTGATCGGCATGCCGGGCTCGGGCAAAACCCGCGTGGGTGAGCAGATCGCCCTGCTCACCGGCCGCGAGCACATCGACCTGGACCGCGCCCTCGAGGAGCGTCTGGGCATGCCCTGCGCCGACTTTATCGTCGAGCGCGGCGAGCCGGCCTTCCGCGAGCAGGAGACGGCGGCCCTGGCCGACATCTCCAAGCGCAGCGGCCTGGTGCTTTCCACCGGCGGCGGCGTCGTCACGCGAGACGAGAACTACCCGCTGCTGCACCAGAACAGTCAGATTGTGATGCTCAACCGTAAGCTCGATGAGCTCGCCCACAAGGGACGACCCATCACCGCCCGCGACGGCATCGACAAGCTGGCCGAGCAGCGCATGCCGCGCTACCGTGCCTGGGCCGACTACATCATCGACTCACGCGACTGCGCAGCCAACACCGCCCGCGCCCTCCTCGACACCCTCCCACCCGCTCTCTAACAAAAACCACCACAAAGGGGACAGGCACCTTTGTGGTGGTTTCTCGACTGCAAAGGAAGCAACCATGAAAGCACTCGTCATCAACGGACCCAACCTCAACATGCTCGGCATTCGCGAGCCGGGCATCTACGGCAGCGACAACTACGACCGCCTGGTCCAGATTTGCCAGGAGGCGGGTGCCGCACAGGGCTTTGACGAGGTCGAGGTCTTCCAGTCCAACCACGAGGGCAGCATCGTCGACAAGATCCAGGAGGCATACGGCAAGGTCGACGGCATCGTCATCAACCCGGCGGCTTACACGCACACGAGCGTGGCGATCCTGGACGCCCTCAAGGCCGTCGCCATCCCCGCCGTCGAGGTCCACATCAGCGCCGTCGAGACACGCGAGGACTTCCGCCAGGTAAGCTACGCCCGCCTAGCCTGCTTCGCCACCATCACCGGCGAGGGCCTGCAGGGCTACGTTCACGCGATGGAGCTACTGAGGGAACGTCTCGAAAAGTAGCCTCGCGAG
>CAJMOL010000296.1 GCA_905215095.1 uncultured bacterium
GCCCAATGCGCATAATAGAAACGCCAGCAACCTCATCACCAGCGAGAATCGCACGCTGAATAGGAGCAGCCCCACGCCAACGAGGCAGCAAGGACGCATGAACATTCACAATACCAAGCGGCGCCATATGCAGCACCTCATCCGGCAAAATACAGCCATAAGCAGCCACACAGAAAATATCGGCTTGCGCAGCTTGGAGCGCCTCAACAACCTCGGCCGTCATACGATTAGCCTCGATAACCGGCAACCCAAGCTCAAGCGCCTTGGCTTTAACAGGAGACGGCTCCAGCTTCTTACCACGCCCACGAACAGCATCAGGGCGAGTAATAACAAGCGCAATCTCATTCCCAGCCTCAACAAGCGAAGTCAACGAAGGCACAGCAAAATCAGGCGTACCCATAAACACAATACGCATAAAGAACGTCTCCCCTCAACCAAAGCCGAGACGGCTACAAATAACAGCGGAAAGCCAAGTACCCAGCCTATCCGCAATAACAATTCAACAAGAACAAATATACCCAAAACCAAAGAAAGAGCCGCAATAAAAGCAGCTCTTTCAGTAAAGCACCTATCAGCGAAGACGCCCCTCCCTGGCCCGACGGCACCCGGGCGAACCGAGCCAGAACAACGCAGTCCCCGGTGCTGAGCGCCCACATATCGTCCCGCGCGCAGTTTCGCAGCGCAGCGAGAATGTTTGAGCACGGGATGATATGTGGGCGCTCAGCACCGGGACGGTGGGACCTACTCCGTCTCGCCCGGTCGAGCGCCGCGGGCCAGGGCGTCCTGGTACTCCTTGACGGCCTTAATCCGCTGCATCGGCTTGAGTCGCTCGAACATGGTATTGCCGTGCAGGTGATCGATCTCGTGCTGCAGGCACACGCAGAACAAATCGCCCGTGGCCTCATAGCGAATCAGGTTGGCGTCCAAGTCGTACGCCTCGACCACGACATGGTCGGGACGCTCGATCTCGCAGCTAATGCCGGGGATGGACAGGCAGCCCTCGCTAAACGGCACCAGATGGTCACTCTGCTCGACAATGACAGGATTGATGAGCACGTACGGGTCATAGTCATTCTTGTCACTGTAATCGCAGTCGATGGTGACAAGTTGAATGAGCTCACCGATCTGCGGGGCAGCCAGGCCGCAACCGCCGTTCTCGAACATCATCTTCTTCATCTTCTCGGCAAGCGCCTCGATCGCCGGGGTGATCTCCTCGATGACGGCGCACTCCTGGCGCAGACGAGGGTCGGGCGACAGTACGATTCCGTTGGCTTCCATGGCCATCCTTTCGGGTTGTTACATCAAATCATAGGCGTCGACGTCAACGCTCACGCTCACGCCGCGCACGGAGCCCACCTCTTTGAGGCAGGCGTCGATATCATCAGAGACATGGTACCCTACCGGCGACTTTACAAGCAGATGGAAGCGGTAACGGTCCTTGGCTCTCTCGATTACACACGAAGCCGGGCCCAGCACCTGCGGCACCGCGCTGCCCGCCCGCAAAAAGTCGGGCGCGGCGGCATGCCAGCGACGCTTGAGGAGCTTCGCGATGCGACCGATGTAGTCCCGCGCGTCATCCGCATTCGCCGACCATACCAAAATGTTGGCCAGGCGCACGAACGGCGGATACAGGGCGTCGCGACGCTGTTCCAGGTCGTAGTCGGTAAAGATTGAACGGTCGTGCTCGGCGACGGCGCGAATGACCGGGTCCTCGGGCAGATAGGTCTGGATAATGACCTCGCCGGGGCGATCGCCGCGGCCGGCGCGGCCGGCGACCTGCTCCAGCAAATCGTAAGCGCGCTCCCCCGCTCTAAAATCGGGCAGCTTTAATGCAAAGTCGGCATTGACCACGCCCACGAGCGTGACCTCAGGAAAGTCGAGGCCCTTGGCGATCATCTGGGTACCCAGCAGCACCGCGCAATCGGCGGCATCGAACTGCTCGAGCAGCTTTTTGTGCGCGTCCTTGCCGCGCGTGGAATCGGCATCCATGCGAATGATAGCGACGTCGTCGGGCAGCATCTGGTGCAGCGCGTCCTCGATCTGTTGAGTGCCCAGACCCATTTTTGCCAGGTAGCGACTGCCACATTTGGGGCAACGGCTCGTGGGCGCGGGATACGGCTGCACGCGCCAGGACGATCCGCAGGTGTGGCACTGCAGCGTGTGCGTGCGCTCGTGGTACGTGAGCGCGGTGGAGCAGTGGTTGCAGGTGGGCACGCAGCCGCATTCGCGGCACATCAGAAACGGCGCAAAGCCACGGCGGTTATGCAGCAGCACGGCCTTCTCGCGGCGCTCGACCACGCGCTCCAGGCCCTCCATCAGCGGTTTTGAGAACATGGAACGACTGCCGTGCGAGAACTCACGGCGCAGGTCGGCGATCCGAACCGTCGGCAGGACTGCG
>CAJMOL010000297.1 GCA_905215095.1 uncultured bacterium
GCCGGCAGCTTCCCGGACCACATAAGCGGTCCCACGACGAGCGTCACATGGGCGCCCGACGCCAACAGCGCCGCCGATACCACGACCACAGTCCAAAGCACGCCGCTTGCCGCCGTCGCACCAACCATCGCCGCACGCCGGGCTGTGTGCCCCGATGCCTCCATCGGGCACGGCATGAGCGGCTCGGCGCGAAGCGAGCGGGCGACATTTTGCGCATAGTGGTCGCAAAATGCCGAGAGCGCCGCCTCCACCGCAGCCGGCTCGGGACGATCTTCCTGATGGCAGGACAGGCAGGCCATCAACACATCGAACAGCTGAGCGTCGACAAACGCCAACGCATCGCGCAGATCCTCGGAATTTGGATCGAGCCCCAGCTGCTGAGCCTGTTCGGCCGCGGCAAGTGCCACATCGGGCTCGCGTCGCAGCAGTTGCGTCAAGTCGCAGCCGGGCGCGTGGGCGCCGACGGGATAATCGGGCAGCGTATCCATCTTGAGGCGATAGGGGCTGGCGATATCTCGTGTCTTTTTGCGCGAGCCCGAAGTACCCGACGCACCCGGCGCCACTTCGTACGGCGCGACACCGGCGATGAGCTCGTAGACCGTACTCGCCGCTGCATAGACATCGATCGCCGGCGACATGCGAAGCATGCGCAGGTCGGGGATATCGTCGGTGAGCATCTCGGGCGGGGCGTAGGCCACCGTCGCGCGGCGCAACGTGGCATAGCGCTCGGTAAACGACGCCTTGCCGCCGGTACCGGCCACAGCCGACGCAGGCTCGAGCGCCAGCGACGAGCCAAAGTCGATCAGGCACAGGTCAAAGGTGTCCTCGGCAAGCTGCCGGTCAAGCGGTAGACGCGCCGTGCGCACCATAATATTAGCGGGCGAGATATCGCGATGGACAAAGCCCTCGCCCACCAGGCTCATACGGCAGAGCAGATCGAACAGGTCGCGACCCAGACGCGCCGCCACAAGCGGCGACAGGCGTCCGGCATCGTCCACGGCGAGTCGCGAACGCAAGCGGGTAAGCGTCTCGCCCTCGACCCATTCCATGACAATTGCAGGCACACCGTCGACCTCGCCCCAGCCATAGAGGCGGGGAAAGCCCTTAAGGCCCGAAAGGGCGCGATGGCATTCGTATTCCTCGCGAAACGCCGCCTTGAACTTGGCGACCAGCGCCTCGTGAGCGGTATCGTCGTCGAACTCATCGCGCGCCGGCAAGATGAGCTGCTTGAGTGCCACGGCCTCGCCTTGGGCGTTGACGGCACGCGTCACGCGGCCGATACCGCCACGGCGCATGGTGGCATCGTCGGCAAACAGCATCGTAAAACGACGCAGATAGGCAGGCAGTTCGTCCTGACCGAGCGCAATGGCCGGCTCAAACCCGTCGACGCGCGCCAGGCGCAAGCCCACCATGGGATCACGGTTGAGCGACTGGGCTACCGTAGAAGCGAGGTCGTTCGTCATAGGGCGATCGCCGCCACATTGGTGTTGAAGTTGTTGAGCGCGACGTCGTCGTTGCCGTAGTGCCCAACCCATTGGCACAGGTTGGTATAGCAGCCCCACAGATTGGCATACTGCTGATACCACTTTGACCGGGGCGAGAATGTCTGACGACCGAACTCGGCTCGAATGACAAACATCTCCCCGACCAGGCTGTCGCACGGTCTGGGATCTCCCGTAGAGTTATAGGTCGAGACCACGTCATTGGCACGAGAAACATAGCCGTCGAGCATGTTGTACTTGGTCACAAGCCAACTGTGAATGCTCTCTTCCTCAGCAGCGGAAAGGCCACCGGAGTTTGCATCGTTGTCAGTGTTGCCGCCCATCGAGCCGCCGTTTCCAGACCCTCCGGTAGAGGAACCCGACCCAGAGCCGCCGCCCGAACTCGATGAATCCGAGCCGGAGCCAGAAGTATCCGAGCTACCGGGCTTTCCGGACTGCTGGGCGTCCTGCTCCTTTTGCTGCTCGACCTTATTCACCGTTGCCGCCACGCTATTGTTGGACAATCGATCGATGATCTTGGTGTTGGTGAGCACGATGGTTTTGCCATTGGCAAGCGTGACTTCGTTGTCCGGGGCCTCGGCGCCGTCCGCATCGTCGGTGCCAAACACAATATGCCCGACCACACTTGCCCAAGCATATCCAGTCGTGGTGCCCAGATCGCTTTTGGCCTCATGCCCCACGCGCGGTTCGCGTGCGGCATGCGCCTGCATCATGGACGGCACGGTCATGCCATAGGCAGAAACGCCAGCTATGACCAGCACCAGCGAGCACGATAGCAGTGCGTACGCCCGCGGCGCCAAGCCCAGTCGGCGTCGTATGCGCACCGCGGCGCCGCGCTTTGTCTGAGTGCCACCGGGCCGCATGCGTTCTCCTCCAACAA
>CAJMOL010000298.1 GCA_905215095.1 uncultured bacterium
GCGCTCGGCCGGCGTCTCGCGCACAATACGGCGAACGGCGGGCAAAAAGCCCATGTCGAGCATGCGGTCGGCCTCGTCGAGTACCAGCACCTTGACCTCGTCCAGGTGGCAAGCGCCCTGCTCGATCAGATCGACCAGACGACCCGGCGTGGCAACTAGGATATCGCAACCGTACTTGAGTGCCGCGGTCTGCGGCTTGTAGCTCACGCCGCCCACGACGGTCACGGCAACATGGCCGGTGACGTCGGCAATCTTGCCGGCGACCTCATCGATCTGCTGGGCAAGCTCGCGCGTGGGGGTGATGACGAGCATCACGGGACCGCGGCCGTTGCCCTCGGGCTTTTTAGCACCGCGACGGCGGTTGCGGCCGCCACGCTCGCGCACGGGCTTGGGCGGAGCAATGTGCTCCAGATTGTTCATGGTCGGCAGCAAGAAGGCGGCCGTCTTGCCGGTGCCGGTCTGAGCGGCGGCAAGCAGGTCACGGCCCTCAAGCACCACGGGGATCGAGCCGGCCTGGACAGGCGTGGGCGCCGTGTAGCCTAGGTTCTCGATGGCACGAAGCATCTCGTCCGAAAGTCCCAGCTCGTCAAAGGCGGGCAGGTTCTCGGTCGCGGACTCGACGGTCTCGGCGGCGCTAGCCTCGTCGGCAGCATCGAAGGCAGCCTGGGTCATGGCCTCGCGGGTCTCGTCCAGAATCTCGGCGTCCGTGACGTCGGATACAGAATTACGCATATGTTGTTGTTCCTTATCTGCACGCGTTATGGGCACGGCATGCGGCCGCGCGGGCGTGCTTGGTAGTGCGCTAATACATACAAAAACGGGTGCGCACAGAGAGGACGTTGCTCAGCACGCTGGCGATCGCTTTGGCAGCCCTATCACGCGCCGTCCAGACGCAGCGGCCCTAAGCGATGGAGCAGATTCGCCGCCGGTTAGTATACCCGTACTCCGTATGCCCCCACGTAAACCACAGATGACGAGGCGGACGAGGTGGGCCCGGCTGATTGTCTCAATCTGTAACATCTACAGGGCGAATCTTCCTCTACGTGTTACAGATCGAGACAAACGGTCGACACGGTTCACAAGCGTCTCAATCTGTAACAATTACCGAGTAAAATCGGTCCTAATTGTTATAGATCAAGACAGAGGGGGATTTCCGTCCAGTCCAAACCAAATCTCTCGGTCTTCCTGCAATTTCGAACATGTGGCCTATAATGTTGCTTTGGTTACGCTATATATTGCGCAGCCATTTAATACGTCGCCCACCGGGGGCCATTAATTCCTATCGCCATATTGGCTAGGAAGCAATCAAAGGAGGTATCCGTGGCAGCAGAGACGCCTTGCTCGGTCCTCTATAACGATATTCGCTCGTTCGGTGGTCTTAAACATCTCGAGATCGCCCGAATGCTCATCAATGGAAACTCTTATCTCGGCAGTACCCTGCTCGAGAAATGCTCTTCCAACCGCTCGTATCTCACCCGTTACATCGTCCATCGCAAGCCTGACCAGTGCGCGCCCTCCATCTACAGCGATTTTACCGTCACCACGCTCAACCTTTCCTCGGCAATCTGCAGCAAGCTCGGCGGCGGCGAGTCCGCCTATCGGGCAATCGCCGAGCACTATCGCGGTCCGGCCGCCAACGAAATGATGTCGGCTCTCACCAGCTACAAGCTGGACAGCCGCCTATATGCAAATGCCCTCAATCGCATCGACAACTTTGACGGCAATGCCGTGCGCGAGAAAAGCACGCTTTACCTTATGCTCTTTGTGGCAACGGGGGCGCTCGCCGATCCCGTTCAGGGCGTGGCCACCGTCGAGCGCTTTTGCGACAGCAAGACGGGCGAGCACTTTGGCACCACCGAAACTACCGTCGGACGTGACTTTATGGGCAGCCTGGAGCAGCCGCGCGCCGTCGCCCCCAACCTCGGTCTGCTCAGGACACATGCCGACAACTGCGTCGACATGCAAATCCATCCCCTCACACGCGATCCGCGCGGCACCGTGATTGGTTCTTTGCCCAAAACCTCGCCCAGCATCACCGATGTGGGCGCCGACGCCTCGCGCGAACATCTTCGCATTTGGCTTGAGGGTGAGCACTGGTACGCCCAGGGCCTTGGATCGACCAACGGCACGGTGCTCGAATCGGGTGCAGGCGACGGCGATATTGTGATTGAGCCGCCGCGCGACCAACGCGAGCCCGGCAAGATCTATCCCCCAGTGGAAATCGAAAACAGCGACAGGCTCCATCTGGGTCTCTACACGACATTCCTTGTCATTGTGGACTAGCACGGACAGCGATCGGAAGACGGTCGCCGTCCGTCTTATGTCTTCTGCCTTCTGCGTCGTAAACGACAATGCTC
>CAJMOL010000299.1 GCA_905215095.1 uncultured bacterium
GACGTTCCGGAGAGAAGCCCCCGTCACACCCCCGGATTCCCGGTGGGAGTTCTAGACCTTGTCGGCCTTAGTACATACCGCCGCCCTGCTGACCAGCGGTAGCAGCAGCGATTGCGTCCTCAAGCTGAGTGTTCTTGGGGACATCGGAGACGGTAGCCTCGGTGATGAGGATCAGGCTGGCGACAGAAGCAGCGTTCTGCAGGGTGACGCGGCTGACCTTGACGGGGTCGAGGACGCCCATCTCGATCATGTCGCCCCACTCGCCGTTGGCAGAGTTGAGACCCTGGCCGGCGGGCAGCTCGGCAACCTTGTCGACCACGACAGCGCCCTCAAAGCCAGCGTTCTTGGCGATGGTAGCGACCGGAGCGGTCAGAGCCTTCTTGACGATGTCGACGCCGATCTTCTCCTCGGGGTCGTCGATCTCGACAGCATCGAGCGCAGGAGCAGCGTCCATGAAGGCGACGCCGCCGCCGGCGACGATGCCCTCCTCGACAGCAGCGCGGGTAGCCTGCAGGGCATCCTCGACGCGGTGCTTGATCTCCTTGAGCTCGGACTCGGTAGCAGCGCCGACCTTGATGACGGCAACGCCGCCGGAGAGCTTGGCCAGGCGCTCCTGGAGCTTCTCGCGGTCGAAGTCAGAGGTGGTGTTCTCCATCTCGCCCTTGATCTGAGCGATGCGGGCGTCGATGGCCTCCTTGGAGCCAGCGCCGCCGACGACGACGGTGTTGTCCTTGGAGATGGTGACGGACTTAGCAGTACCGAGCATATCGGTGGTGATGTCAGCGACCTTCACGCCCAGCTCGTCCAGAGCGGCCTGGCCACCGGTGAGGACGGCGATGTCCTCGAGGATGCGCTTGCGGCGATCGCCGTAGCCCGGGGCCTTGACGGCGCAGACGTTGAGGGCGCCACGGATCTTGTTGAGGACCAGGGTCGGCAGAGCCTCGCCGTCGATGTCCTCAGCAATGATGAGCAGGCCACGGCCGGCGCGCTGGACAGCCTCGAGAACAGGCATGATGTCCTGAACGCTGGAGATCTTCTGGTCGGTGATGAGGATGTACGGATCCTTCATCACGGCCTCCATGCGGTCGTTGTCCGTGACGAAGTAAGCGGAGACATAGCCCTTGTCGAACTGCATGCCCTCGACGGTGTCGATGGTGATGTCAAACGTCTGGGAATCCTCGACGGTGATGACGCCGTCCTTACCCACAACCTCCATGGCCTCGGCAATCTTCTCGCCGACCTCGGGGTCACCGGCGGAGATGGTACCGACGGAAGCAATCTGCTCCTTGGTCTCGACCGGCTTGGCCTGCTTCTTCATCTCGGCGACAGCGGCGTTTACAGCCTTGTCGATGCCGCGACGGATGGCCAGCGGGTTGGCGCCGGCGGCGACGTTGCGCAGACCGTCGTTGACGATAGCCTGAGCGAGCAGGGTTGCGGTGGTGGTGCCGTCACCCACGGTGTCGTTGGTCTTGGTGGCAACCTCCTTCACCAGCTGGGCACCCATGTTCTCGATGTTGTCCTCGAGCTCGATCTCCTTGGCGACGGAAACGCCGTCGTTGGTGATGGTCGGGGCACCGAACGTGCGCTGCAGAGCGACGTAACGGCCCTTGGGGCCCATGGTGACGGTAACGGCGTCGGCCAGAGTGTTGACGCCCTTGGCGAGCTTAGCGCGGGCATCGGTGTTGAACGTAATGTTCTTTGCCATGGTGAGTAATCCTCCAAAAGAAATGTGACTCGCGTCGCCGCTTCCGAGTCTTATACGGCGGACGCGTTCAAAGACGAATCAGAGATTCTGACGAGACTAGGCCTCGACGACGGCGTAGATGTCGTCGGCGCGCATCAGCAGATACTTCTCGCCGTCGACCTTGACCTCGTTGCCACCGAACTTACCGTAGATGACAACGTCGCCAACCTTGACGTCCATGGGGATGCGCTCACCCTTGTCGTTGACCTTGCCGGCGCCCACGGCAACGATGGTGCCGCGCTGCGGCTTCTCCTGAGCGTTGCTGGCGATGTACAGACCAGAGGCGGTCTTCTGCTCGGCCTCGTCGGGCTTGACCAGAACACGATCTGCAAGCGGCTTCAAAGACGACATGCTTGTTTCCTCCTTTGTGGGCCGCGCGGTCATGCCGCGCGGGTTAACCCTTTTTGTTTGCGTACGCGTTGAATGGTACCCACGAATGGCGGGTTATACAACACAGAGTCAAAAAATCTTATTTTTTGGCACTTAGATTTTCTGAATGCCGGGGGATAACTTAGCAGTGGCTCCCGGGGCGGACCGGAGGGCATGAAGTTTGTCGCGAGTTCCGCACGCAAAGGAAAGCACTTAATGTGCTTTCCGTCTT
>CAJMOL010000300.1 GCA_905215095.1 uncultured bacterium
GAAACGCGAAGCGTTTTCCAGCGCAGCACGCAAGGAGCGGAGCGACGCAGCGAAAGCGGGCAGCGCCAGCCGCACGCGGACATCCCGCTGGGGGCACCAACTCAAAAATGTACGAACCCGTGCGAGTTACCATCGCACGGGTTCGTTCTATTTTGACATTAGATGAAGAGGACTCCGGGCCCTTGCGCTAGATAAACAGCTCGCACTCCTTCCGCTCAGAGCAGGCTTTGCTCAACATCTTGGTAGCCGCAGAGAGCATGACGGGATTTACCGCACGAGCACCTCGCGGGCATACAGACACGCAGCGCATGCAAGAGATGCAGGCCTTTTTATCCACCCGCTTAGGATCGTCTTTATCGATAGCGCCAACGGGACACGCTGCGGCACAAGCTCCGCAGGCGGTGCATCCCCTTGTGACCTTAGGTACCATACCGGCGCCCCCAGCTTTCTTATAAGGACGATTACCCGGAATAGCCGGCTCAGAAGCATCTCCTGCAGATATCTTTTGCTGAATCTGATCCGCAAACCCAGTGAGCTGTGCCGCGTCCTGAGCATCTGGCCGACCGGCGGCAAGCTGGCGAACAATAGAATGCTCGGCGATGGCAGAAACTGCCGCGATCACCCGAAAGCCCGCGTCTTTCGCCACGTCCTCAAGCTCGACCAGCGTGTCCTCATACGCGCGGTTTCCGTAAACACAAACCAGAACTGCCCGTGCGCCGTTTCCCCGCATCATACCCAAGCGCTCCACGGCAACAGCCGGGACTCGCCCGCCATACGAAGGCACCGCGATCACGGCTACATCCTCTTTTGTCATCGCAACCGTGCGAAAGCCAAGCCCGCTATCGGTCAGATCTACGGCAACGGTTTCCCCTTCTAACGCATTGGCAATGTAGGTAGATACCTTTTCTGTTCCACCCGTCGGGCTAAACACGATGTCGAATACCTTCATCGAATAATCCTCCCTTTATGAACAAACGCCCGAAACGTCCGCATGTCAAAACAGGTTACAGCTTTTAAGATGCCCTGCGCGAAACGCTTGGTCGGCAGTAAGTTCAAAGAAGGCCCAAGCGACAAAAAAGGGGCCTCGCACAGGCGAGACCCCTTCGCACGCAAAATCAATCGTGTCTGTTACACGTAGAACAGGATGTCGTCGTAGGTCGGAACCGGCCAGTAGTCGGCAGCCACGATCTCCTCCATGGCATCCACGGCGGCGCGCAGCGTATCCATAGCGGGAACGACCTCGTGTGCATACACGTTGGCCTGCTCCTGGCCATCGAGGGCCTCGGCCTTCTGATGCACGGCGTCGAGCGCCTTGATGGAGTCGTTGATGGCGGTGATACCGTTGCAGAGCTTGTTGAGCGTGTTCTGCTCGCACTGCATGGCGGCCTCGGCACCGGCGGCACGAATAGTCTCAAGACCCTTAGCGACCTTGGTGGCATAGGCGGTAATGACCGGGCGATAGGTACGACGCGCCTCGCGAACCATCGTGGTAGCCTCGATGTTCATGAGCTTGTTGTACTTCTCGAGCTTGCAGTCGTAGCGGCACTGGGCCTCGGCCTTGGTCAGGACACCCGTCTCCTCAAAGAGCGCAATGGCCTTATCGGAAACAAAGGCGGGCAGGGCGTCGGCCGTGGTCTTGTTGTTGGCAAGACCACGCTTCTCGGCCTCAACGGGCCACTCGTCGGAGTAGCCATCGCCGGAGAAGAGGATGCGCTGGTGGTCGGTCAGGACCTTCTTGCAGTACTCGAGCGCGGCGTCCTGGAACTCATCCTCGGGCGTACCCTCAAGCGCGTCGGCGAAGGACTTGAGTGACTTGGCCACGGCGGCATCGAGCACCAGGTTGGAGTCGGAGACGTTCTGCTCGGAGCCGCAGGCACGGAACTCGAACTTGTTGCCGGTGAAGGCAAACGGGGAGGTGCGGTTGCGGTCGGTGTTGTCCTGCATCAGTTTGGGCAGGGTATCGGCGCCCAGGTCGAGTACGCCGCGCGTGGCATGGACGGAAGCCTTGCCATCGATGATCTTCTCGACGACCTCGGTAAGCTGGTCGCCCAGGAAGATGGACATAATCGCCGGAGGAGCCTCGTTGGCGCCCAGACGATGGTCGTTGCCGGCCGAGGCAACGGAGGCACGCAGGAGCTCCTGATAGTTATCGACGGCCTCGATCACCGCGGTGAGGAAGACGATGAACTGCAGGTTGTCGAGCGGGGTGTCGCCCGGATCGAGCAGATTCTCGGACTCGGTGCCAAGCGACCAGTTGTTGTGCTTGCCCGAACCGTTAATGCCCTCAAAGGGCTTCTCGTGCAGCAGGCAGACCAAGTCGTGGCGGGAGGC